>NZ_JBAKHL010000015.1:0-112055 GCF_036902715.1 Micromonospora sp. CPCC 205546 | reverse complement strand
CCGGCGGCCGGGGGGCAGGGCCCGCCGGCCGGCACGGACGCCGCGCGGCGCGCGCCGGCCGGCCGCGCATCGAGCGAGGTCACCGCCTCCTGATCCGGTGCCGGGGCGTCCCGCCGCCCGCTGCGGGTGCGCCCGGCGGGCGGGCCGGGGGAGGTGTTACCGTGGAATCCCGTGGATCGCGTGATCACTTTGCTGATCGGCACGGCGGTCTGCACGACCGCGACGGACGACACGGGAGCAGGCCTTGGCCCCTTCAGCACGGACGACCAGGCACATTTTCGTCACCGGGGGAGTCGCCTCCTCACTGGGTAAGGGCCTCACCGCCTCCAGCCTCGGCAACCTGCTCACCGCGCGCGGCCTGCGCGTGGTCATGCAGAAGCTCGACCCCTACCTCAACGTCGACCCGGGGACGATGAACCCGTTCCAGCACGGCGAGGTCTTCGTCACCGAGGACGGCGCCGAGACCGACCTCGACGTCGGGCACTACGAGCGGTTCCTGGACCGGGCGCTCTCCGGCAAGGCGAACGTCACCACGGGCCAGATCTACTCCGAGGTGATCGCCAAGGAGCGCCGCGGCGAGTACCTGGGCGACACCGTCCAGGTCATCCCGCACATCACCAACGAGATCAAGGCGCGGATCCTGGCGATGGCCGACCCGGACGACGACGGCCAGGTGCCGGACGTGGTGATCACCGAGGTCGGCGGCACCGTCGGCGACATCGAGTCGCTGCCGTTCCTGGAGTCGATCCGCCAGGTCCGCCACGACCTGGGTCGGGACAACTGCTTCTACCTGCACGTCTCGCTGGTGCCCTACCTGGCGCCCTCGGGCGAGCTGAAGACGAAGCCGACCCAGCACTCGGTGGCCCAGCTGCGCAGCATCGGCATCCAGCCCGACGCGCTGGTGCTGCGCTGCGACCGGGAGATCCCCGACAAGGTGAAGCAGAAGCTGTCGCTCTACTGCGACGTCGACCGCGAGGCCGTCACCGCCGCCCCGGACGCGCCGAGCATCTACGACATCCCGAAGGTGCTGCACCGCGAGGGTCTCGACGCGTACGTGGTGCGCCGCCTCGGCCTCTCCTTCCGCGACGTCGACTGGGCCAGCTGGGACGACCTGCTGGACCGGGTGCACCAGCCCCGGCACACCGTCACCGTTGCCGTGGTCGGCAAGTACGTCGACCTGCCCGACGCGTACCTGTCGGTCAGCGAGGCGATCCGCGCCGCCGGCTTCGGTCACCGCGCCCGGGTGCAGCTGCGCTGGGTGCCCAGCGACGAGTGCGTCACGCCGGCCGGCGCGGCGGGGGCCCTGGCCGGCGTGGACGGCGTCGTCATCCCGGGCGGCTTCGGGGTGCGCGGCATCGAGGGCAAGATCGGCACCGCCCGCTACGCCCGGGAGAACGGCATCCCGCTGCTCGGCCTCTGCCTCGGCCTGCAGTGCATGACCATCGACGTGGCCCGGCACCTGGCCGGCCTGGAGGGCGCCAACTCGCTGGAGTTCGACGAGGAGGCGGCGCACCCGGTCATCGCCACGATGGCGGACCAGGAGGACATCGTCGCCGGCAGGGGCGACCTGGGCGGCACCATGCGGCTCGGGGCGTACCCGGCGACGCTCGCCGAGGGCTCGCTGGTCGCCGAGGCGTACGGCAGCGCCGAGGTCAGCGAGCGGCACCGGCACCGTTACGAGGTGAACAACGCCTACCGCGACGCGCTGACCAAGGCGGGCCTGCACATCTCCGGCACCTCTCCCGACGGGCGGCTGGTCGAGTTCATCGAGCTGGACCGGAGCCTGCACCCGTTCTTCGTCGCCACCCAGGCGCACCCGGAGCTGAAGAGCCGCCCGACGCGGCCGCACCCGCTCTTCGCCTCCTTCGTGAAGGCGGCGGTGACCTACTCGGAGGCCGACCAGCTCCCGGTCGACCTGGACGCGACCGAGAGCACCGCGGCGGAGAACGCCGCCCGCAACGGTGCCGCCGCGAAGGCGACGTCGGCCTCGTGAGCGAGCACAGCGAGACGCGCACCGGGCACGGCGGCGCGAGCGCCCTCGAGCACCGCTACGAGGTGCGCTCCCGCACCGAGCGCTACCGGGGCCGGATCTTCGGCGTGGTCAGCGAGGAGGTGGCCATGCCGGGCGGCGGGACGGGCGTGCGCGACGTCGTCCGGCACGTCGGCGCGGTCGCCGTGGTGGCGCTCGACGCGGCCGGTCAGGTGGTGCTGATCCGCCAGTACCGGCACGCGGTCGGGCGGTACCTGTGGGAGCTGCCCGCCGGGCTGACCGACGTCTCCGGCGAGGACCTGGCCGCCGCCGCGCTGCGGGAACTGGCCGAGGAGGTCGACCTGACCGCCGGGCGGGTCGACGTCCTGGTGGACCTGCACAGCTCGCCGGGCTTCACCGACGAGCTGGTCCGGGTGTTCCTGGCCCGGGAGCTGACCGACGTGCCGGCGGAGCAGCGCCACGAGCGACGCGACGAGGAGGCCGACCTGCAGGTCCTGCGCGTCGACCTGGACGAGGCGGTCGGCATGGTCCTCGCGGGCGAGATCACCAACGCCTCCTGCGTGGCCGGGCTGATCGCCGCGGCCCGGGCCCGCGACACCGGCTGGTCGAAGCTGCGCCGGGCCGACGCGCCGCTGCCGGGCTGAGCCGGCCGGAGAACGCGAAGGGGCCGTGCGGTACGACCGCACGGCCCCTTTCGTCGTTGCGCAGCGGTCAGTCGCGCAGCGGCCGACCCTGCCCGTCGACGCCACCGTTGATCAGGATCAGGATGCCGTCGACGAAGCCCCAGATGCCGCCGATGCCGCAGGTCACCAGGGACACGATGAGCTGGATGACGCCCGTCTTGGTGTCGCCCATGTAGAAGCGGCCGATGCCGAAGGTGCCCAGCACGATCTGCAGGACGCCCGCGACGACCTTGCTCTTGTCGGAGACACCCGACGGGTACCCGGGCTGGTTGGGGTAGCCGGGCTGGTAAGGAGGTGTGGTCATGAGGCGACACCCTAGTGATCCACTGGTCTCCTGTCCGCAGCGGTATCCGAAGAGTGGGACGATAATGGATGAACACTGTCCTGACGGCTGAGGTGACGTCGCACCGCCGGCCCCGTTCCATGCCTGACACATCGTCAGCGTGTGCGGGCACCGGATGTCACTGTGCTGCCTCATCGGTGGCGGCGACGCGCCTAGACTGCCGCCGGCGGGACCGGTGGACCGCGGCGGCAAAGGGGCCGCCGTGGCACCGCGCAGTCGGGGGAGCGCAGCCCCGAAGAGAGGTGTCTGCATCGTGAAGGTCGGAATCCCCCGCGAGGTCAAGAACCACGAGTACCGCGTGGCGATCACGCCGGCGGGCGTCAACGAGTTCGTCCGCGGCGGCCACCAGGTCTTCGTCGAGTCCGGCGCCGGGGTCGGGTCCAGCATCGGCGACGACGAGTTCGCCGCCGCCGGCGCCAAGATCCTGGCCACCGCCGACGAGGTGTGGGAGACCGCCGAGCTGGTGCTCAAGGTCAAGGAGCCGATCGCCGAGGAGTACCACCGGATGCGCGAGGGGCAGGTGCTCTTCACCTACCTGCACCTGGCCGCCTCGAAGGCGTGCACCGACGCGCTGGTCGACCGCAAGGTCACCGGCATCGCGTACGAGACCGTCGAGCTGCCCGACCGGTCGCTGCCGCTGCTCGCCCCGATGTCCGAGGTGGCCGGCCGGCTCGCCCCGCAGGTGGGCGCCTACCACCTGCAGCGGCAGGGCGGCGGGCGCGGCGTCCTGATGGGCGGCGTCTCCGGCGTGTACGCCGCGAAGACGGTGGTCATCGGCGCCGGTGTGTCCGGCATGAACGCCGCCGCGATCGCGCTGGGCCTGCAGGCCGAGGTGCTGCTGCTCGACAAGAACGTGGCCCGCCTGCGCCAGGCCGACGCCATCTACCGCGGGCACCTGCAGACGGTCGCCTCCAACGCGTACGAGATCGAGCGGGCCGTGCTGGACGCCGACCTGGTCATCGGCGCGGTCCTGGTGCCCGGCGCGAAGGCCCCGACCCTGATCTCCAACGAGCTGGTCTCCCGGATGAAGCCGGGCAGCGTGCTGGTGGACATCTCCATCGACCAGGGCGGCTGCTTCGAGGACTCGCGTCCCACCACGCACGCCGAGCCGACCTACCAGGTGCACGACACGATCTTCTACTGCGTGGCGAACATGCCGGGCGCGGTGCCGCACACCAGCACCTACGCGCTGACCAACGTCACCCTGCCGTACGCGCTGGAGCTGGCCAACCACGGCTGGCGCGAGGCGCTGCGGCGCGACCCGGCGCTGGCGCTGGGCCTGAACACCCACGACGGGCAGGTCACCTACGGCCCGGTCGCCGAGGCGCACGGCATGGCGCCCCTGGCGCTGGCCGACGCGCTGGCCTGAGGGGTGGCGGGCTGACCGGCATACCCGACGGGGCCGGCACGGGCGGGCAGCCCGCGCCGGCCCTGCGCCGTGCCGTGCGTGGCTACCTCGACCACCTCACCGTCGAGCGGGGACTGTCGGCGAACACGCTCTCGTCGTACCGCCGGGACCTGGAGCGCTACCTGGCCACCCTGGCGGCGGCCGGCGTGCCGGACCTGGCCGCCGTCGGCCCGGGACAGGTCGAGGCGCACCTGGCCCGGCTGCGCGCCGGCGACGAGGAGCACCCGCCGCTCGCGGTCTCCTCCGCCGCGCGGGCCGCCAGCGCCGTACGCGGCCTGCACCGGTTCGCGTTGCGCGAGGGACTGGCCGGCGCCGACCCGAGCCGGGACGTCCGGCCGCCCACGCCGCCGCGCCGGCTGCCCCGCGCGCTGCCGGTCGACGCCGTGGTGCGGCTGCTGGAGACCGCCGGCGCGGTGACCGCCGCCGGCGAGGGCGCGCCGCTCGCGCTGCGCGACCGGGCGCTGCTGGAGTTCCTGTACGGCACCGGGGCGCGGATCTCCGAGGCGGTCGGCGCCGCCGTGGACGACCTGGACGTCGACGAGGGCACCGTGCTGCTGCGCGGCAAGGGCGGCCGCACCCGGCTCGTCCCGATCGGCGGGTACGCCGTCGAGGCGGTGCGGGCCTGGCTGGTCCGGGCCCGGCCCGGGCTCGCCGCCGCCGGCCGGGGCACCCCGGCGGTCTTCCTCAACGCCCGCGGCGGCGCGCTGACCCGGCAGGGCGCCTGGACCATCCTGCGCCGCGCCGCCCAGCGGGCCGGGCTGCCGGTGGACGGCCCGGAGGCGGTCTCCCCGCACACCCTGCGCCACTCCTACGCCACCCACCTGCTCGACGGCGGCGCGGACGTGCGGGTGGTGCAGGAACTGCTCGGCCACGCCTCGGTGACCACGACCCAGGTCTACACCCTGGTCACCGTCGAGCGGCTACGCGAGGTCTACGCCACCGCCCACCCCCGGGCGCGGGGGTGACCCGCCAGTCCCGTCCGGTCCGGTCCGGACCCGGGTCCACCGCCGGCCGGTCGAACGGCCGGCGCCCGTTGCACCCGTGGTTGCCGCGGGCCGGTCCGCGCGGCGCGAGGGGGCCGGGGCGGGGTGCCGCCGGTGGCTGGCCTGGTCGGCGGGGAGGCGACACGCCGAGCGGGTGCGACCGGGCCGCCGGACGGTGGCGTACAGTCGGCATCGGCGCGGACCTCCTGGGGCGACGGTGATGCGGACCGGGGTGCGCAGCGGCGCCGCGAAGGACGTCGGACGGCTCCGACGCCGGGTGGTCGTCGGGAGGGGGCAACGAGCACATGGCTGGCAACGGTGACCGTGCCGAGACCTGGACGTCGGAGCTCCGCGAGCAGCAGGCCACGCTCGGGGCGGATCTCGGTCCGGCGGATCCGGCGGCATACACGATGCGCAAGCCCATTCCCGAGCCGATGCCGACCGATCGGCACGGCCCGGCCCGGATCATCGCGATGGCCAACCAGAAGGGCGGCGTGGGCAAGACCACGACGACCATCAACCTGGGCGCCGCGCTGGCCGAGTACGGCCGCAAGGTGCTGCTGGTCGACTTCGACCCGCAGGGCGCCCTCTCGGTCGGGCTGGGCGTCAACCCGCACAACCTCGACCTGTCGGTCTACAACCTGCTCATGCAGGACGACGTCACCGCCGAGGACGTCCTGATCAAGACGGACGTGGCGGGGCTGCACCTGCTGCCGGCCAACATCGACCTCTCCGCGGCCGAGATCCAGCTCGTCAACGAGGTCGCCCGGGAGATGGCCCTGGCCCGGGTGCTCCGGTCGGTCCGCAAGGAATACGACTACATCCTCATCGACTGCCAACCCTCGCTGGGCCTGCTGGCGATCAACGCGTTGACCGTCGCGCACGGCGTGCTCATCCCGCTGGAGTGCGAGTTCTTCAGCCTGCGCGGGGTGGCGTTGCTGCTGGACACCATCGACAAGGTCCGCGAGCGGCTCAACTTCGACCTGGAGCTCGAGGGCATCCTCGCCACCATGTACGACAGCCGCACCACCCACTGCCGCCAGGTGCTCCAGCGGGTGGTGGAGGCGTTCGGCGACAAGGTCTACCAGACGGTGATCACCAAGACCGTCAAGTTCCCCGAGTCCACCGTCGCCGGTGCCCCGATCACCACGCTCGACCCCGCCTCGTCGGGTGCCCGCAACTACCGCCAGCTGGCCCGCGAGGTGATCGCCGCCCAGGCCGAGCGGTAGGCCGGGATGCACCTTCGCGCCGGACGGCCCGGGGCGTGGACTACGGTCTTCCGGTGACCGCGCCACCCCTCGACCCTCCGACGACGCCGGAGCAGCCGCCCGTACGGGCCGCCGAGGCCGTCGCAGAGGTGTCGACCGACCCGGCCGGCGTGCCCGAGGCGGCGGCTGAGAGCGGCGGGTTCACCGTCCGGCTGGCGAACTTCACCGGCCCGTTCGACCTGCTGCTGCAGCTCATCAGCAAGCACAAGCTCGACGTCACCGAGGTGGCGCTGCACAAGGTCACCGACGAGTTCATCGCCTACATCCGGGCCATGGGCGACCAGTGGGACCTCGACGAGACCAGCGAGTTCCTGCTCATCGCCGCGACGCTGCTCGACCTGAAGGCGGCCCGGCTGCTGCCCGCCGCCGAGGTCGAGAACGAGGAGGACCTCGCGCTGCTGGAGGCCCGCGACCTGCTCTTCGCCCGGCTGCTGCAGTACAAGGCGTACAAGGAGGCGGCGGCGCACATCGCCGCGCTGGAGGAGGTCGGCGGCCGGCGCTACCCCCGCGCGGTCACCCTGGAGGCCCGCTACGCCGAGGCGCTGCCCGACCTGGTGCTCGGCATCGGCCCGCAGCGGCTGCTGAAGCTGGCGGTCCGGGCGATGACGCCGAGGCCCGTGCCCGAGGTGTCCACCGCCCACGTGCACATGGTCCGGGTCAGCGTCCGGGAGCACGCGGGCATCCTCACCGAGCGGCTGCGCCGCGCGGGCACGGCCACCTTCTCGCTGCTGTGCGCCGACTGCGAGGCCACCCTGGAGGTGGTGGCCCGGTTCCTGGCCCTGCTGGAGCTCTACCGGGAAGGGCTGGTCGCCTTCGTGCAGGAGCAGGCGCTGGAGGAGCTGACCGTACGCTGGACCGGTCCCGCCGAGGGCGACCACGACCTGCACGTCGACGAGTACGCGGGCACCCCGCCCGAGCCGGCCCCGACGGCGCCCGAACCGGCGGGCTCCGGCCCGCTGCCGGCGGCGTCGGCCGGGCGGCGGCCGGTGCCGGAGGGCACGGCGGACGAGACCGGCCCAGCCGCGGTGGCAGGTGTGGCGGCGGACGACACCGGCCCGGCTGCGGCGCACACGGGCTCGGCGGAAGACAGCGGAACGGCGGAACACAGCGGGACGGCGCCGGGTGCGGCGGCGGACGGGAACGGGCCGGCGACGACGGAGGAGCGAGCGGGATGAGCAGCGAGGAGCGCCGGGACTCCCTGGCCGACCAGGCCGCCGCGTGGGTACCGCCCTGGCAGCGCCCCACGGCCCCCGTCGCAGCTCCCGAAACCGCAGATCTTGGCACCTCCACGCCCCCGGAGGGGCCTGAACCTACCAAGATCTCCGGAGACGTTGCGGGTGCGGCGGGGGAGACGGGCGGCGGGGAGGGTAAGGGCGGTCGGGGCGTACCGGCGAAGGGTGCCACGGGGCGACGGCGGGCGGCACCGGCACCCGAGCCGGCGCCGGAACTCGACGACGTGGAGCTGCGGGGTGCGCTGGAGGCCATCCTGCTGGTGGTGGACGAGCCGGTCAGCGAGCTGACCCTCGCCCAGGTGCTCGAGCAGCCCGCCGAGCGGATCGGGCCGGTGCTGGACGACATCGCCGCGGGCTACACCGCCGCCGGGCACGGCTTCGAGCTGCGCCGGGCCGCGGGTGGCTGGCGTCTCTACACCCGGCCGGAATACGCCACCTACGTGGAACGGTTCGTACTGGACGGGCAGTCGGTGCGGCTGACCCAGGCCGCGCTGGAGACACTGGCGGTGGTCGCCTACAAGCAGCCCGTCACCCGGTCGCGGATCTCCGCCATCCGGGGTGTCAACTGCGACGGGGTGATCCGTACCCTGGTCTCCCGCGGGTTGGTCGAGGAGTGCGGCGCCGAACCGGACAGCGGGGCGTTCCTCTACCGGACCACCACGATGTTCCTGGAGAAGCTCGGGCTGAACAGCGTCGACGACCTCCCGCCGCTGGCCCCGTTCCTTCCCGACGACGTAGAAGAGCTTGCCGATGCCACGCGATGACCGCACGCCCCGCCCCGACGCGCCCGCCTTCGAGGGGGCCGAGCGCCTGCAGAAGGTGCTGGCCGCCGCCGGCGTGGGCTCCCGGCGCGCCTGCGAGGACCTGATCTTCCGCCGCCGCGTCACCGTCGACGGGCGGGTGGCCCAGCTCGGCGACAAGGTCGACCCCGCCACCGCCGTGATCCACGTCGACGGCGAGCGCCTCGTCGCCGACACCCGACTGGTCTACCTGGCCATGAACAAGCCCCGTGGGGTCGTCTCCACCATGGCCGACGAGAAGGGCCGCACCGCCCTCGCCGACTTCCTCGGCAACCGGGTGGAGCAGCGGGTCTACCACGTGGGGCGGCTCGACGCCGACAGCGAGGGCCTGCTGCTGCTCACCAACGACGGGACCCTGGCGCACAAGCTGATGCACCCCTCGTACGGGGTGCAGAAGACGTACCTGTGCGAGGTGTCCGGGCCGATCCCACGCAACCTCGGCAAGCGGCTGATGGCCGGCGTGGAGCTCGAGGACGGGCCGGTGAAGGTCGACTCGTTCCGGGTGGTGGACACGCTGGGACGAAGCGCCCAGGTGGAGCTCAGCCTGCACGAGGGGCGCAAGCACATCGTCCGCCGGCTGCTCGGCGAGGCGGGCCACCCGGTGAGCCGGTTGGTGCGTACCGCGATCGGGCCGATCCGGCTGGGCGACCTGCGCGCGGGGCGGACGCGGCGGCTGACCAACGCGGAGGTCGCCGCCCTGTTCAAGGCCGTGAGTGACTGACCCCCGGGTTCGGGGTACGGCTGCCGGTAGGCTCCGTCACGCCCGGCGCCGGCGGCGCCCACGGCGCGGCGCGACGCCGGGCATCATTGAGAACGTTTGGACAACCGCTCGCGGCACATCCGGTGTTTCGTGAGGTACGGGCTGAGGAGGACGACGGTGGAGGAAAACGAACGGGCCGGGCGATGCGTGGTCGCTGTGGACGGGCCGTCCGGTTCGGGTAAGTCCACCGTCTCCCGACGGCTCGCCGTCGGCCTCGGTGCGCGCTATCTCGACACGGGCGCCATGTACCGCGCCATCACCTGGGCGGTACTGCGCTCGGGGGTCGACCTGACCGACGTCGAGTCGGTGGCCAAGGTCGCCGGCGAGGTGGACCTGCGCATCGGCACCGACCCGCAGGGGTACGGCGTGACCGCCGACGGCGTCAACGTCGACGCCGAGATCCGCGGGCCGGAGGTGACCGGGGCGGTCTCCGCCGTGGCCGCCGTGCCGGCGGTGCGCGCGCTGCTGGTCACCCGCCAGCGCGAGATGATCGACAATGCCGGCCGGATCGTGGTCGAGGGCCGCGACATCGGCTCCGTGGTGGCGCCGGACGCCGACCTGAAGGTCTACCTGACCGCCTCCGAGGCGGCCCGGGCCGCCCGGCGCAGCGCCGAGGACGCCACCGACGTGGCGGCGACCGCGGCCGACCTGGCCCGGCGGGACCGCCTCGACTCGACCCGCAAGGCCGACCCGCTGACCCGGGCCGCCGACGCCGTGGTGCTCGACACGACCGAGCTGGGCATCGACGAGGTCGTCGCGCGGCTGCGCGACCTGCTGACCGATCGGGGAGTGGCATGACCGGCGCCGACGGTTGGGTGGAGCTGCGGGAACCGGACGTCGCGACCGAGGAGCCGACCGGCCCGCAGCCGGTCGTGGCCGTGGTCGGTCGTCCCAACGTGGGCAAGTCGACCCTGGTCAACCGCATCATCGGCCGCCGGCAGGCGGTCGTCGAGGACGTGCCGGGGGTGACCCGGGACCGGGTGCCCTACGACGCGCAGTGGGCCGGCCGGCAGTTCACCGTGGTGGACACCGGCGGGTGGGAGCCCGACGCCAGGGACCGGGCCGCCGCGATCGCGGCGCAGGCCGAGACGGCGGTCGCGACCGCCGACGTGGTGCTGTTCGTGGTCGACGCGATGGTCGGCTCGACGGACGTGGACGAGGCGGCGGTGCGGATGCTGCGCCGCAGCGCCAAGCCGGTGATCCTGGTCGCCAACAAGGCCGACAACACCTCGATCGAGATGGAGGCGACCTCGCTGTGGTCGCTGGGTCTCGGTGAGCCGTACGCGGTGTCGGCGCTGCACGGGCGCGGCTCGGGCGACCTGCTCGACGCCATCCTGGACGCGCTGCCGGAGGCCCCGAAGATCGTCGAGAACCGGCCGCGCGGCCCCCGCCGGGTGGCCCTCGTCGGTCGGCCGAACGTCGGCAAGTCCAGCCTGCTGAACCGCTTCTCGGGCGAGGAGCGGGCGGTCGTCGACTCGGTCGCCGGCACCACGGTGGACCCGGTCGACAGCCTGGTGGAGATCGGCGGGGAGACCTGGCAGCTCGTCGACACGGCGGGCCTGCGCAAGCGGGTCGGCAAGGCCAGCGGCACCGAGTACTACGCCAGTCTGCGCACCGCCGCGGCGATCGAGGCCGCCGAGGTCGCCGTGGTGCTGCTGGACTCCAGCGAGCCGATCAGCGAGCAGGACCAGCGGATCCTGTCCATGGTCACCGAGTCGGGCCGGGCGCTGGTGATCGCCTTCAACAAGTGGGACCTGGTCGACGCCGACCGCCGGTACTACCTGGACAAGGAGATCGACCGCGAGCTGCGCCGCATCCCGTGGGCGATCCGGCTCAACCTGTCGGCGCAGACCGGTCGGGCGGTCGACAAGCTGGCGCCGGCGCTGCGCAAGGCCCTGGCGAGCTGGGAGACGCGCGTACCGACCGCACACCTCAACTCGTGGCTGACCGCGCTGGTGCAGGCGACCCCGCACCCGGTGCGCGGCGGGCGGGCGCCGAAGATCCTCTTCGCGACCCAGGCGGGGGTGGCGCCGCCGCGCTTCGTGCTGTTCACCACCGCTCCGCTGGACGCGGGTTACCAGCGGTTCGTCGAGCGCAAGCTGCGCGAGGAGTTCGGCTTCGAGGGCAGCCCCATCGAGATCTCCGTACGCCCCCGCAAGAAGCTCGGCCCCGGCGGCCGGGGCAAGGCGCACGGCTGACCCGCCGCACCTGAGGCCGGGTGGGGAACTCCTTTCCCACCCGGCTTTTCCCTTGCCCACCAACTTCCCTATCCTCCTAGGACGCCTTAGGGGAGGTGGGCGGGACGACCCCTCCGGCGCAGGAGGGGGCAGTGCGGACGGCGCGAAGATCCTGCGCTAAGCTGTACCGGCTGTCGCGGGGAGATCCGCGCGGGAGCATCGGGACGTGGCGCAGCTTGGTAGCGCACTTGACTGGGGGTCAAGGGGTCGTCGGTTCGAATCCGGCCGTCCCGACAGCACGAAAAGAGGCCGTCGACCGGGGCATACGCCCTGGCCAACGGCCTCTAACTCGTACTGGGGTAGTAGGAATTCGCTGATCTAGACGGCGCGTAGCTGGGGACCATCTGGGGACCGGCGAGCCTTCAAGTGGGCGCTGAGCGCCGTTCCCGCATCCGTGATCGACTGCCGGTCAGGGTGCAGGTACCGCTGTGTCGTACTGAGCGACCCATGCCCGGCGATCTTCCGCAGCACGTGCACCGGAACCCCCGCATCGGCCATCCAGGTCAGCCCGGTGTGCCGCAGGTCGTGCCGGCGTAAGTGTTCGTAGCCCAGCTTCGTCACCACCTCGTCCCAGTGCGTCGCGTCCCGCAGGACGGCAGTGCTGATCCGTCCACCACGCGGCCCGGTGAACAGTCGGGAGTGCGGCTCGGCGACCGAGTCCAGGCGGCGGGCGACGATCGGTCGCACTTCCTCGATCAGCGGAACCACGCGTGCACGCTTTCCCTTGGTGCCCTTGTCGACCAGGCCGCCGGGGCTGGGCGTGGTCTGTCGGCGTACCGTCCACATCCACGACTTCCGGTCGATGTCCTCGGCCCGGACGCCGGAAACCTCGCCGATTCTGGCCGCTGTGCAGGCGGCGAAAATGACCACGTCTCCCCAGCCTGGAAAGGCGTTCGCGGACCGTTCCACCAGCGCGGCGGCAAGCGTGGTCAGTGATTCCCAGTTGGGCAGGGCGAGCGTGCGCGGGTCGTCCAACTCGTCTTCTGCTCGCCGGTATTCGCGCTGCCATCCGGTCACCTGTGCGGGATTGCGCGGGATGATGCCGTCCCGAACGGCCTGCTCCATGACCCTGACCAGCACGGCAAGACTGTTCTTGACCGTGGAACGGCTGCACTCGTCGGCGATCCAGCCATGCACGGCCCGGTCAACGGCACCGTTCGTGATCATTCGTACGGGAATGTGACCGAGGGCGGGCACCACCCGTTTCCGCCAGCCGGCGAGGTATGGATCTAGCGTCTTCCGCTCCAGGCCACGTAGCGCCAGCGTCATCACGCCCTCGCCGTATTCGGCCAGTCGCTTTGTCGCGGCGACTGGGTCGACGCCGCCTTGCGCCGCACTGGCCATCCCGTCGATCCATGCTTGGGCCTCTTCGGGGGTGGCGACCGTCGTCGACTTGGACAGCCGGCGCTTCGTGGTTGGGTCGACCCATCGGACGCGCGCCCGGTAGGGACGATCTCGGCCTGGGCGGAACTCCACATCGGAGGCGAGGTGCACGCCGATAGGTGCCTGCTGCGGAGGGGCCATCATGCCGCCTTGGGGTAGACCCGGCGAGCGGAGAGCCACCGCTCTACGTCGGCCGTCGCGTACTTCACCACGCGGTCGGAGATCTGAATGAACGGCGGGCCCTGCAAGGGCGGGACGGTACGCCACCGCCGGATGGTCGACGGGTCGACGTCGAGCAGCCCGGCAAGCTCCTCGGTGGACATGAACGGCTTCGGCGAGAGCCGGATGACGTTCTCTACCTCCGGAACGGTGGGCGTTTCTGGCGGGAAATTCTGCGTCACGAGTCGCACGGTGAGCGCCTTTCGGGCGAGAGGTGCCATCGAGGTGGGGTTAGGAAGGTCGCGCCGTAGAGGCGCGCTGAGCGGCCCGCTGAGAGCGCCCTGAAGGCAAGATCTGCGGCGGGTGAGGGTAAAGGGATGCGTCAGAGTGTCTGTCTGGCTCTCAGTGGGCCGGCTCGTGGGTCGGCGGCGGGTGGTTGGTGCGTTGCTGCGCGGGAGGGCTGAACCATCTCCGCATCTCCGCATCTCCGCAAACATGGCTGTGAGCTGGGCGAATGCTTGCGGAGATGCGGAGTGCTGCTGAGGGGTCATCTCCGCAAAGAGGGTTCATCTCCGCAGCGAGGTTGCGGAGATGCGGAGATCGATGATCCTCTAGATTTTGATCTCCGCAGAGTGTTTCCCCTGGTGAAGCGCCGTTGCTGCGGCGTTGCGGAGATGCGGAGATGGTTCAGCGGGTTTTACCCCTGGTGGCGTTCGACCCAGAACACGGACCGGTCGCCCCGGTCGTTTTTGCCGGCGCGGATGACGTGATCGCCGCGCCAGCGTCCGGCCTGTCCGGTGAGTAGCCGGCCGAGTTGCAGGGGGTTGGGTAGGCGGCCGTTGTGGGTGGTGATGAACTGCCCGTCCCACGGGTCGTTGACGTCGCTGCCGAGGTGCATCGGTTCGGCGTCCTGGCGGAGTTCGGCGGCGGTCATCGCACGGCCGCCGTGGCGGTCGTGCCAGCAGGTGAGGAACGCGCGCCAGCGCGTTTCGTCTTCATCGATCTCACGGATGTCGGCGGCGTTGGTGAGGAACCCGTCGATGCCGTGGTGGGCGAGGAACCCGCCGAGAGCCTGTGCCCACGGGGTGAACTGCCGCATCGACAACCCGGTGACCCGGGGTGCTCCCCGCCGGGTCCAGTCGAGGACGAGGACCAGGAGGTGCCACAGGACGGTGAGTTGGTTGGCCGGGTCGGTGATCCATTGGTCGAGGTGGGGAATGCCGAACCCGCGTTGGTCGCGCAGCTCGGGGCGGGGCATGTTCGGGTCGAGGTGCACGCGCACGGTGCGCGAGGCCATGTCTCCGCCGACTTGCAGGTTGTTGCCGGTGGCCATCCATAGCCGGTCGTTGACGGTGGCGACGTTGCGCGACGCGCCCAACTGCCGGTCGGACCACACGCCGCTGGTGACGAGCTGGGCGAGCACGGCGGAGTCGATGACGGTTCCCTCGGCGAGGTTGTCCCAGATGACCACGCCGACCTGCTCGGCGAGAACCGCGGTGATGCTCTTGCGGAGTTCTTCATCGGAGTAGGCCCAGGTCATGACGCGTTGCCCGTAGAGCATTCCCGGCCCGGCGGTCAGGATCGTCTTCCCGCTTGACGGCATGGTCGCGTCGATGAGCGCGAACGGCGTCAGGCTGCGGGTGAAATGCCGCAGGATCGGCGTAGCCAGCAGCGCCACGTAGTTAGCCCGATCAGCGGCACTGGCCCACGGGAAGTCGCGCAGGAACCGGCCGAGCAGGAACGTACGTGCCTCGTCTACCTGCTCGGGGGTGGGTTCGTCGGGCACGGGCGGCAGCGCCACCTTGGAGGCGAGGTAGAGGCCGGTGGCCGGGTCGTAGCCGGGCCGCTGCAACAGCGTGCCGTCACGGCGCAGCACGGGAGCGCCGATGATCCCGCGCAGCGGCGGTACGCCTGGCCACGTCTTGCCGGCCAGCACCGACGAGAGGATGTCGCGGGGCGGGGTCACCTCGTCTTCGAACATCTCCGGGTCGCCGGTGTCGCTCTTGCGGGTCTTGAGCCGGTACACGTAGGCGTGCTCGGCCAGCAGCCCGGCCAGGCCGGCGGGGTTGACCATGCTCGCCGACACCGGCAGCGGCGAGTCTTCGTCGGCAGCGGTCGCCAGCCCACCGGAGACGGCTTCCATGTGCACCAGCGAGCCGGCCGACACGTACGTGTCGGGTAGCAACCCGTCGACGAGGGCGGCCTTGAGCACGCGGATGGTTTCCGGCCCGGAGCCGATCTGTAGGCGGGTGGTCATGCTGCCGCCTTCCCGAGGTTGGTGAGGTGACGTGGGTTGCGTGCTCCGGTGCGTAGACCGGATGCGATCGTGCGGGCGACCTCGGCGGGCCGCAGGCCGATCGACAGCGCGGCCGGCTCCAGGACTGCGGTCACGTCGTCGTCGGTGAGCGCCCCGCCTGCGGCGAGCTGGCCGAGCGCGACGGCGGAGGTGAACAGGGCGTGGTTGCGTTGCCCGTCCGGGGCGGCGGTGAGGTGGGCGACCTGGCGGCGGATAGCCGCCGCGACGTACGGGCCGCGCCGGTCGGCCGGCAGCGCCACCGGGGCGGGCCGGTAGGCCGGTCGCGGGGCGGGGGTGAGCAGGTCTGCCAGCCATGCGGGCAGCGGCGCCGGGTCGCAGTCCAGCGCCACGGCGTAGGGGCGGCCGGCGACGGTGCTGCCGGCGGCGACGACGTAGCCGCCGTGCGCGCGGGTGTCGACCTTCCATCCCAACCCGCCCCGGTCGCCGGTCGTGTTGCGCATCTCCGGGCCGGTGGCCGGGTGGCGGTAGTACAGGTGGCTTCCGCCGCGCCCGGTGGTCACGGTGTACGTGGTGTCGATGCTGCCGCCGTGGCGGCCGGCCAGTGTGGTGAGCACGTCCAGGCCGTCACGCGCACCGGCCCACCCGGCGGGCGGGGTGTCGTCGGCGGTCTTCTGCACGTCCAGGTCGACCACCGCCAGCCCGGACGGGCCGCAGGCGATGCCGACGCCGTAGGGGCGCGTCGACCACGCTCGCCGGATGCGGTCCGGGTCGGTCGTGGCGCGAGGTTCCCAGCCGAGGTGTCGGCCGGCGGCGCGGCAGCGCGGGTCGAGCTGGGTGCAGGTGGCGGCGGTGTGGTCGGGGAACGCGGGCCGCTTGTCGTCGGGGCGCAGCGGGAAGACGTGCCATCCGCGCGCGGCGTGGGCAAGGGCAGCGGCCAACAGGCCAGGGTCGGGCATGAGGTCCCTTCCTTCGGTCGATGGCGGACACAGGGGCGTAGAGGGCGGCTCCGGCCGCCCCGCGAGCGCTGAGGGCGTATGCGCGGGACAGCGGGGGCCTTGCAGGTAGGGCCGCAGCCCATCGGTGGTGTGGCAGTAGCGGCCGGCGGTGCCGATCCAGTGACCGCACCGGGCCACCGGCCCCGTGCGGCCGGCGGTCACCGCGCGGCCCGCCCCGGTCGAGGTCGGGCCGCGACGGCTGCGCGGGTCACGGCCTGGCGCACGTCGCCGAGTAGCCCGGCCAGTTGGCGGCGGGCGGCTACCTCGCCGGGGGCGAGGGCTACGCGAACGCGTATCTCGGCGTGTTCGCGTCCGGTGGCGGTTCGTACCCTGACGAGGACGGCGCGGGCGTGGCCGGCGACGTCGACCACGATTTCCTCCGAGCGGTGCTCGCCGAGGTTGCAGCGGTGGTCCCGCCCACACCACGCGGTGTGCCCGGCTTGGCCGGCGCGGCGGGTCATTGGTGGCCGTCGCGGTGCTCGGCGCGGATGTAGTCGAGCAGCCGGCGGCCGACGCGGACGCGGATGCCGGTGCCGTCGCAGCGGGTGCAGTCGCGGCGGGTGCCGATGGTGGTGCGGTGTGAGCGTGCTCCCCGGCAGCGGCGGCAGCGTCCCCACGGCGAGGCAGCGCAGACGACCAGGTAGCACAGTGCGTAACCGAGGGCGGCGAGGCTAGCGAGCGGCAGGATGGTGGTCACAGGATGCCTCCACAGGCCGTTTCGAGGGCGTAGAGGGCTGACGCCGCTAGGAACTAGGGCGCTGGCCAGGGTTGGGATTGGTTGCTAGCGGGGGTGCTAGGTCTAGCGGGGGGTGCCGCTAGACCTAGCAACCACACGCTGTCCGGGTTAGGCGGCTTTGTCGCCGCGCCGCTTGTGACGCTCCGCGACCGCATCGGCGATGTGGGCGCGTTCGATGCCGCGCCGGTTGGCGCCCTTGCCGGTGGCCGGGTCGGTGCCCCACACCTGCCCCGTGGTGATGCCGTACGGCTTGAGCGCCGCCGTGAGCTGATCGCGGGTCAGGTCCCCGTACGCGTCGGCGTTCAGCTCGGCGAGCCGCTCGGTCAGCGTCTCCGCCCACACCTTCGCCTCGGTCGCCGGAACGACGGTGAGGATGTCGTCCAACAGGGTGTCCCGGCGGGCCGCCGGGGTGGCGATGCTCTGCCCGATGGCGTGGCCGGTCAGCGTCCCGGCAGCCTCGCGCAGGGCGCGTGCCCGGTCGGTGATCTTCTCGGCGGTGGGGCCGTCGACGTAGAAGGTGCGCACGATCTGCGCGTCGTCGGCGGCACCGACGAGGTAGCCGACGCCCTTGTCTTTCTTGGCGAACATGGTCGCCCGGATGCCGTTCTTGTACGCCGAGGTGCCAAGGATCATGTCGTTCTCGATCTGACCCATGACCCGCAGGCAGAACCGCGTACCGGCGTTCGCGGAGACACCCGTGGGCAGGCTCTTGGCGTCCGGGCGTTGGGTGGCCACGACGAGGATGACGCCCAGGGCGCGACCGAGCTTGATGATTTTCTCGGCCAGTTCCCCGGCTTCCTTGCCGAACTCCGGGTGCGAGAACAGTTCCTGCACCTCGTCCAGCGCCACCACGAGCCAGTGCAAGCCCAGCTTCTTGCGCCGGGCCAACTCCGGGGTGACCTTGTTGTCCGGGCACACCGCCTTGGGCAGGCCCTTGATGACGGCGGCGCGACGCTGGCACTCCTTGCGCAACTCCCGCAACGCCAACAGCCCTTCCTCAGCGGTGTCGTCGTCCTGCCCCGACGCATACCGCGCCGACACCTTTTCGAGGGGGTCGAGGCCGCCAGTGCCCTTGAAGTCGAAGCACCACAATTCCGCGTACGGGTCGAGGGCGGCGGCGAGCATCGGCACCTGCGTGGCTGCCGTCTTGCCGTAGCCAGGAATCGACCCGATGAGCAGGTTCGTGTACGGCAGTTCGAAGGAGATGATCCGGCCGCGTGGGTCGGTGCCGAACGGCACCGGCCGCCCCAGGTCGAACCCGCCGGACGCCTTGAGCAGCGGCCACGGCTTCGGCGGGGTGGCGGCCATGTCCTGATCGCCTACCCACAGCAGCAGTCGGCCGGGGTGCACCTCCGGCTGTCCCTCCGGCCACACGCAGCCCAGGGGGCGGGTGAGGCCGGCGGCGAGCCGGTCGCGGCGCTCGATCACGTCCCCGGCGGTCACGCCGGGCGGTAGGTCGATGTCGGCCCGCCACCCCGGCCCGTCGCGGACGATCGGCGCGGTGAAGGCGATAGCCCGGTTGCCCTGCTTGGCGATGGCTTGGGTGATGCCGGAGATACCGAGCACGGCCAGGGCGCGCACGACCACATCGGAGGTGAGCCGGGCGACGCGGGGGATGACCACGGCGGTGTCGAGCAGCGGCTTGTCGGCCGGCTGACCGAACATCCCACACAACGTGACCAGCATGGCCAGCACCGCCCACCGCGACCAGGGCGGCGCGAACGCCACCGCAACGCCACCGGCGAGGGTGATGGCGAGGGTGAAGGTGGCGACGATGCCGCGCCACCGCACGCGCCGGTCACGCTGGCGGGACAGCTTGAGGTACAGGTCTCCGTCGCGGGTCTGGGAGGTCGACTGCCGCAACTGCTCGCCTTCCCAGTCGAACAGCCACCGGGTCGCACCCGAGAGCATCCGGGCGGCACCGGCAGGGGCGCGCAGCAGCAGCTTGCCGCCGTACTTCGGCAGGCGGGTGACGTGGTAGGCGCTGGTGTGCAGCAGGTGCCCCACCGCCCAGCGCATCACGTCGCGCAGCTCGTCGCGCGAGCGCAGCCACGCGGGCAGGATCGGACGGCGCTGCCCGGCGCGCACACCGGAGAGGGTGAACCGCGGGGACTTCTGCGCGGCGGGCGAGTCGACCAGCGCCGGCCCGCCGTCGTCGTCGGGGTCGGTGGTGCGGGCGGCGCGGGCGGCGTCCAGGTCGACCACCTCGGCATCCGGGCCGGCGGTGATGTCGGCTTCGGCGGCGTGCCAGTCGAAGCGGTCGTCGTCGTGGGGGGAGGTCATGATGGGTGTTCCTCCAACGGTCGGAAGATCGGGCAGGGGGCCGGCGGCACGGCGCGGTTGTCGAGGCCAGGTGCCGTGCCGCCGGGCGGGGTCAGCTCTTGACGGAGATGCGGTTGCCGCAGTCGCCGCAGGTCGCGTGCGTGCGCTGGTTGTCGGCGGTGATATCGCGCCAGTTGCTTTCGTTGCCGCAGGCCGGGCACCACAACTGCGAGGTGCCGGTGGTGATGCGCCCGCCGGTGGAGCCGATCGAGATGCTTGCCATCAGTGGGTGTTCCTCTCGTCGTGTCGGCTGGGTCAGATCTCCCACATGGCTCCGCACTGGGTGCAGACCATGTACTTCTTTCCGTTGGCGTAGGTGTAGTGGTAGGCGGGGTGCGCGCAGCTCGTCACGCTGGATCTCCTTGCTGGTCGGGGTGGTCCGGTCGGGCCACCTCCGCGCGGGCACCCGGTGATGAGCGGGTGCCCCACGGGGGTGGTCAGGCCGAGGCCATCAGGGCGGCGATGAACAGCCAGCCGATGTGCCAGGACTGGTCGAGGGCGTAGGCGCCGGTGCCAAGCGACGGGTTGTCGTCGCGGCCGGGTCGGGGTGCGCCGAGGGCGTAGAAGCGGGCGGAGCCGAGAGCGGCAGCGATGCGCTGGAGCGGGGTGCGTCGGTCGGCGATGTAGTGCGAGACGGCCGAGATGGTCAGTCCGACCGCCACAGCGGACGGGTCGAGCCGCAGGCCGGTACCGGCCACCAGGAAGACGAGGGCCAGTACGGCGGTGAGGGTGTAGGTAGCGACGTGGGCAGCGCAGGCGATACGGCCCGGCCAGCCCGGCTCACCCTTGCAGTCGGCCTGGTGCTGGGTCTGCACCCAGTGATCGGCAACCTGATGGGCGACGTAGAGGGCGACGAACACGGCAGCGAACGCGGCGGCGTGGCGGCCGGTGGGGTCTGCGAACATGGATGTCTCTCCTGAGGTCGATTGGCTGAGGGGTGAGGGCCGGCGGCACGGCGCAGGTTGCGAGCCAGGGGCCGTGCCGCCGGGCATAGCTAGTCGTGGGTGCGCACGAGGTGTGCGAGGGCGGCGCCCATGCCGAGCACCGCGACCGGCAGGCACGCGACGGCGGTGGTGATCCACCACGGTGCCGAGGTGACCCCGGCGGCTTCCAAGAGGTGGTAGGCGATCTGGCCGAGCGCGCCGACGGCGAGGGAGCCGAGGGCGGACCACTTGGCGAATCGGCGGGCCGGGGCGGGCACCCTGCCGGACAGCCACACGTAGAGGGCGTACGCGCCGTACGTCTCGACACCGATCGGCAGGGTGATCGCCGAGTTGATGGAGAAGCTGTCCCAGATGCCCGGCAGCGGGTGCACCACCCCGAACCCGGTGAGTCCGCCGAGCCCGACCCACCCGGACCAGATCGCCACGAACGCGGGCAGCGCCAGCAGCACCACCGGCCACACCACCGCCGGACGGGCCGGCGGGTTCGGGGTGGGCGTGTCCGGGTGACCGACCACCGTGACCTGCCCGTCCGGCTCGGGGGGCGTGATCTTCGCCGGGGTGGCCGGCACGGGCTTGGCCGGCGGGGTGTGTCCGGGTGCGGCCGGGGCGGGGGCCGGGTGCGGGCCGATCGGCTCGGCGTAGTCCCACGCCACCGGGGCCGCCTCGGTGACGTCGGCCGGGGCGTTGTCGAGCGGCAGGAGCGCACCTCGGACGATCATCGCGGCGCGGATCTGCTCGACCCGGGTCTGCTTCTCGTGCTCGGCGGTCAGGCGGGCGCGCAGGTCGTCGGCCTTGGGTGCGCCGATGTGGAACTCGCGCATCAACCGGTTGCGCGACGGCAGGCCGCCGAGTTCGGTGGTGAGCTTCCGAGCGGCCGGCAGGAGCGCGTCTACCGGCTGCGGGTAGCGGGTGCCGTTGATCGTGGGGGCGGTCATGCTGCGTCCTCCTGGGGGAAGGCGCACGCGAGGCATTCGCCCAGCGAGCGCGGAATGTAGTAGGGCCGCACCTGCCGGCAGATGCGGCAGGTACGCCGGGCGGTCAGCGCCTTGCCGATGGCGGCGCGCTGGGCGGGAGTGGCGGTGCGCTTGGGCCGGGCCAGGTCGACCCGGTACAGGTAGGCGGTGCGGGTACCGCCGACACCACGCCAGAGGACCTGAGCGGCGACCGGCTGACCACCGGGGCGCAGGCCGGCGGCGGTCAGTTGACGGCGGGTGGCGTAACCGGGCGGGGCACCCCGCCACCAGTAGGTAGGGATGCCGTAGCGGGTGCCGTCCGGGTCGTGGTAGGCGGCGCGGATGCGCGACATCAGGCCGCGCGATGCGGGCCGGCGAGGGTGCCGGCGGCCAGCTCGGCGACGGCGCGGGTAACGCGGGCCTCGGCCCGGCGCAGACGCCGCCAGTCCAGCACGGTCGGCCCGCCGTGGTCCTCGGCGTAGAACATCGTGATTTCGGCGTCGAGCAAGTCCAGTTCGGCCGCAACCAGCGGCCATTCCGCGTCGATCGCGGCCAGGTCGGCGACGGTCGGCTCGGCGGTGACGGGAGCGAGGTGCGTTCGCACAGGAACCTCCGGTACAGGTCAGAACGGCGGGGGAACCCTCGGAACCGAGCCAGTGCCGCGACCGAGTAGCAGACGCGCCACCAGCCCGAGAACCGAGGTTGTGCAGCACGCGCTATCCGCTTCGCTCGCCCCGCTCGCCCGGGACATACCGGGGTCGACCACCAGGTGGTTCAAGGCAGGGAGTGCCGCTCGGCGGCTTCGCGCGTGCTCATTCCTGTCGCTGTGGAGTTCTCAATGAACGGCCTGATCCGGCGTCTCGTGGGCGTGCGGCAACGTGTGCCGTCGTCCCCTGAGCCATCCGGCCGGTACAACGTGGCGCTGTATTCGTGACGCTACAGCGTCACGTTGTATTCGGGCAAGCACTCATACCGCGTAGGCTTGTACTGATGACTGACGCTGACCTGCCCGCCGACTGGTGGACGACGGACCACGTACGCACCTACCTCGCTTCGGTAGGTGCCCCGATCAGTCGTGCCACCTGGGCTTCTTACGTCTCACGAGGGCAGGCGCCCGCACCCGATCGGATGTTCGGCCGGTCCCCGGCCTGGCAGCCCGAGACCATCCGAAAGTGGCAGGCCGAGAGGCCACGTAGAGGCACCACCGGCTAGGTCGGATCATCCGGTGCCTCCCGTCCTCGGCTCCCGTTCGCGGCGGCACCTTGCTCGCCTGCCAATGAGCCTGCCCGGCGAGCGGCGATCCGGGCAGGTACTACGCACGGACACGAAGGACACGACGTATGTCCACTGAGGTCCCCCGGCAGTTCAAGCCGAACCTTGTGCTGGTCAACCGCCGGAAGGCGGCCGGCTGGGAGTCGCGCAAGCGAGCCGCGCGAGAGCTACACCGTGTCGGCCAACAACGCGGCATCCGAGAGACGCCCACGGTCGAGGCCATCGAAAAGGCGATGTACCGCCACGAGACCGGGCGCGTCGCAGTCACCGACCCGATCTACCGGCAGCTCTACTGCCTGGCGTACGGAGCAAAGCCCCACGACCTGTTCGGTGAGCTGACCAGTGGCGCTGAAGACCGGCCGCACTTCTCGGCGCGATCCCACAAGTTCGTGACGGCGTTCGTCGGCGCTGACGGCGCTGCCCGCCTGCGGGAGGTCGCAGGCTGCGCGCCAGCGGTGGGGGAGTGGCATACCTGCTACTCGGTACCCGTCGAGCACCCGGAAGGCGACTGCACCCTGTACGTCTGGCCCTGCGGGTCGGTGGTCTTCCACCTTGTCGAGCCTGTGCAGCTGTCCACGATTGCGGCGCTGGCCGCGTGGCGGGTCGCCTCGTATGGCGACAACATCAATTGGGCTATCGACTACCTCGCGCCCATTGCGCCAGTCGAAGATGAGTCTGCGGTGTATGTCCTTGGTGCTCACTGGGTCGTCGAGCCAGCATGGCCAGCAGAGCTGCTAGGAACTGCGCTACGCATCATGTCCACGCCGAAGGTGTTGCTGCACCGCGACCGCCCTATGGATGACGAGCACCTGGCGCACGCCGAACTGATCGAGCAGTCGTTGCTATCCGAGGCATACGACCACGTGGGCATCGAGTCGTTCGGCTTGCAGGGCATCTCAGTGGGTTACGCCTCATGGTCCGGGGTCGTCTACCACCCGATCTCAGCCGAGCGTTCCTTGACGGAGGCTGAGGTAATCTCCTGCGAGCTAGCGATCCAATCCATGTGGGCGTATAGCGACGCGATCGCCCGTCAGGTGGAGCAGGGGCGAGACCCACAGGTGCCGTCCGAGTACGGATGGCGCTACCTTCGGGGAGTGCGCTCCCGACTCACTATTTCGCGCCTACGGGAGCCCGGACAGCATCAGGCGATGCGTCGGGCTATTCTGCGGACGTGTGACCTAATGCCAGCCCTAGACCAAGCCATCGAAACCCTCCGTGAGACGGATCGAGGTTGAGCCAATGACATCGGGTCGCCCTGTGCTTGTCGTGACCGACATGCAAAACGGCTTCGTGCGAGAGCAATCAGCACACGTTGTTCCTGTCGTTGTCGACCTCGTGCGCCGCTGGCAGGCAGCCGGCGGCGACACACTGTTCACCCGGTACCTGAACTATCCGGGCAGCCCCTTCGAGCGCTTCTTTGGCTGGCAGCGGCTCCAGGCGTCCCCTGACACTGATTTCGTTCCCGAGTTGCGCCCGTACGTAGATCAGGGCGCCAGGCTAGACAAGAGGATCTATAGCCCATTCACTCCGGAGGGTTTAACGCTCTTCAAGCATCGAGGATGGGAAGAGTTTTACTTCTGCGGTATCGCTACCGAAAGCTGCGTCTTGAAGGGTGCCGTAGACGCATTTGAACACGACTTCACGCCGTGGCTGATCGCGGATGCGTCGGCTAGCCACGCGGGCACTGAGGCTCACGAGGCAGGGCTATTGGTCGTACGACGCTTCATCGGTCCCGGCCAGGTGATCCGGCTGGCCGACATCCCAGCCGCGCTTATCGACCCGCTACCGCAGTCACCCGATGCCTCTTGAGCTGCGGAGACTGTCCTCAAGCCTCGGTGACACTCGGTGAAAGCGCAGCCGGTCGTCTGCCGGCGGTAAGAACTTTCTGTGCGTCAAGGCGGCCTGAACGGGCCGCACGCGCCGCCGCCTGGGCGCGCGTCCGTCGCTCCGCTGGCGCTCCGACTCCGGCCACACGCAACACGCCCGGCGGCTGGCGCGGAGAGCGGGAAGCCCGATAGGCCGCCGCAGAACGACGGACCGTTGGCCGGCGGGGTGGTGAGCCGGCAGCCGGCCGGGCCGCGCGGCCACGAGCCCGCGCGGCGTAGGGAAGCACACGCCGGCCGCGTCGGCGAGCTGGCGGCGGGTGCGGGGTCGCGGCTACTGCGCCTCCGGCGGGGGCGCTCTGGCTCCAGGATGACCGGGGGCCGTTGGCGGGCGCCGGGTCCGTGGGTGGTTGCAGTGGGAGCCATCCCGTCCGCCATCAACCCGGGCAAGCCGAGCAGACCGCCGCCCGATCCGCCAGCGTCCGTACGAGCCGTCAAGGTCCGCCCGTCGTGGCGGGCCGGGCGGCGGCCCGCTCCCCGGAGGGCGGGTCGATGGCAGACGGGATGGGTTGAGCCCTTCGCCTAGCGATCAACTGTCATCCTTCCGACAGTTAGCTCCACCGGCTTCCTAAGCAAGTAGAGCATGGTGGTTTGCTCTACGGCACTTTTCTTTCCGCCTAGGAGCTTGCTTCTTCATGCGTCGCGGAGGATTCTCGCGTGCAAAGCACTTTCAGGAAGGGCGCGATTTGAATTCGGGAGATTACGCTGGGATTATCGTCGGCGCGGTGATCAGCGTTATTACCCTGATTATTGGCATACGGGTCGGTAGGCGGAATCGTCAGCGTCCAGAGTTGCGATTCGTGACGGACTTCGATCAATTGATTGGTGCAGAGGATGGATATCTGGCCGAGGGCGTCGCTGTAACTCACGACGGGCATCCAATTGGCGGAATTAGTAGAACGTGCTTCGCTATCTGGAACCATAAGGGCGACGTGATAAGCCGAACAGACGTTCTGCCAAATGATCCTCTCAGGATCGTACTTCCCAGTGACGACAGGGCCCTTCAGGTGCGACTGCTTACCCGCAGTCGCGAGCAGACAGGTATTTCGGCGCGAGTTACAGCGGGGGAGCACACCACAGTCTCACTTAGCTTCGATTTCCTCGACGCGGACGACGGCTGCGTTCTGGAAGTTATTCATCAGGGAACAAGGCCTGCTCGTCTTGCGGGTACCGTCCGAGGCGCAACTATTGTAGATAGGGGATCGGCGAACCTGTCGACGAGTTCACTGGTCAGGCTTGGCGAAAAGCGATGGATTCGTCGATTAATCAATTACCACTTCACTGGCATGCGCGGGGCTATACGGTTTGTAGCGTATGTCGGCGCCGTAGGGGGGGTTCTGGCAGGACTCATCTCTGATTTCTCCAGCTTGAATCCATTGCGCAAGGGGCGGATGGTTGACATAGCAAAGTACGATCTATCAAGCCTTAAAGGGCAGGCTGAATTTGCCCGGAAAGTAAACGATGTGGGACAATTTGATTTATACACCGCGCTCGGTCTGTCGATTATCATCTTGTTGATTTTAGTGATGGCCGTGATGGCTACGGTTGAAGTCTTCAACCCAGCGCGTCAGGTGATTCCTTCGCAGATTCTGCAAGAATGGTTCGTGCTTCTCAGGCAGTGGGAGAATTCAGCTGACACCCGGCCCAGAGAGCAAGTGTCAGATTGACTGCACTACAGCAATGACGCCGGACGGCAGGACCCCTGGCGAGCGCTGCCATGCACGAAGCCCCGAGCATGGCAGCCGCTCCGGGTCGTGTGCGGACGCGATGCAAGAACTTGTAAGCGAGACGTCAGGACGGCGGCGGGACCGTGCCCGTTGCGTTCCCGATCCTGCGGTAGCGGACGGACAACGACGGTCAAGGTCTGACGGGGGCCGAGGTGCCTACCCAGTGGCAACCGCAAGTGGCAGGGCCGCCTGAACGGCAGAGCCGAGAATTCCTAAACCGTGTGGCTGCGGTCGCCGCCTGCACCGATATCTGGGGACCAGCCAGGGACCACACGCGGTGCTCGATGCTGAGCGGTGCGCCGTTGGGAGCACGGCTTGATCATGGGCATAGCGTGTGTGACGTGCGGGAACGCTTACCAAATCGTCCTGGGGGTCAAGGGGTCGTCGGTTCGAATCCGGCCGTCCCGACAAGGTGTTATCACAAGTCAGAAGGCTGATTCGAGTAATCGAGTCGGCCTTCTTGCGTTCTTGGGGACCACTTCGGTCAAGTGTGCCGTCTGGTAGCGCTCCTTGACCGCTGGTCAAGCGCGGATGACCCCGCCGGGCACCACAAGGGCTACCAGCCTCCCGGACGGGGCCAAGGTGGCTCGTCCGGTAGGCGCTCCACCTTGTCCCCGTCCGGAGGAGGCTGGACGCTCTGGCGACTGCCCGACGAGGAGATCCGCTTGTCGCTAGTGTTGCCGCAAGCTGACGCGCTAGGGGGTGGCCATGGCCACCTGGTCGAGCTCCAAGTAGATCCGTCTCCCTGAAAGGAGCTAAATGGCGCAGCTCGAAGAATCGGGCCAGATCGTGATTCTCAATGGCCCACCGCGCTCTGGGAAGTCCAGCATCGTTGTCGCGATCCAGGACACGTTCGAAGGCGTCTGGATGAACCTAGGGGTCGACCACTTCAAGCAGACGACCCCGGCACAGTTTCAGCCCGGAATCGGGCTGCGACCGGGCGGTGAGCGTCCCGACCTTGAGCCACTTATCGTGACTTTGTATCGCGCCATGTATGAGGCGATTGCGGCGCACAGCCGCCTCGGGATCAACGTCGTTGTCGACGTTGGGCACCACGACTCCTACTCGGTTCCGCGGCAGATTCTCTCGACGTGCGCTCGACAACTTCAGGGCCTGCCAGTGCTGTTTGTGGGCGTGCGTTGCCCGGTCGAGGTTGCCCTGCAACGCCGCCGCTCAACCTGGGGCGGCGTCGGCTATAGCCAGGGCGGCGCGGTACAGAACCCGGTGGACCTGTGGCACGAGGCAGTCCACAGACCGGGTATCTATGACCTTGAGGTTGATACGTCGGTGCTTAGCCCAGAGGAGTGCGCTGATCGCATCGCCCACCGCCTTGCAATGGGTCCACCACCATCGGCATTCCAACGCCTCGCCTGACCGACTGCGGAAGCGCTCGGCATCTACCTCATGAGCTGGCTGCGCGGGCTGAGATATAGCGGCTTCCGCCTGTGCCCGCACTTCCTAGACCGTGTGCTGCGCTCGCCAAGCGTGTCAGCACGACCTCGTACAGGGCGTTGCGCGCCCACTCCTGGTCCAGGTTGACGCTGCGGTCTTGCCGCCAGAGCAGCCGGTGTGGCAGCTCCACGACACCGCTGGTCGGTCCGTGCAGGGCGGCAAGATCGTCTACGACCACGGCGGATCGGCCCGGCCGGGCTAGATACCGCCGGGCGGAACGGGTCGAAGTGGCGCTGATGCGTCGAGGGTAGCGCCTCGAACGGGTAAAGACGGGATGCTGCCGATGCCAACCGGGACGCCCATCAATGGCGGTCGGTCATTGGCTCGACCTCGGCTTGTCGGCATCGCGACCGCCGCCACGGCACCGACTCGCTAATCATGGCCGCGCAGCCTCTGCCATAGGGACAGCGAGGAGCCGGTCAGCCAGCGCTGCTGTCGTGGCACGATCAACCCTCAGCGCTGCCCGTCGACGCCACGGAGCCTGCGGGCGGCGGTGAACAGGAAGAACTGATCCTTGAGCGCCCCGGATCCGTGTTGAGACGGCTTTCAACCGAGTGGCAGCGGTGCGACCGGGCGAACCGTCGTGAACTGGGCGTGCTCGTACCGGGTGGCGGAGAGCAGCAGCCACTCGTCGCAGCCCTGCCATGGGTAGACGTTGGCGGCTCCGCTACGTACGGTCCGGGACCCGTCACCGGTCCATGGCCGTGCGTCTGCCAACCCGCGGATCCACACGTCGGCGTAGAGCTCGTTCGCCGATCCCACCGCCGCCAGCCCGAACGGGTTCTCCCCGGCGGCCGTCCGCGTCTCGTCGCCAAAGTCGTCGAGCAGATAGTCCTCGCCGGGTTCCCGTCACCGCGGAAGGTCAGCGTGGTGGTGCCGGCCCGAGCCTCGTATCCCACTGCGCCTCGCTGAGCAGCCGGAACGGCAACAGCTTGAGCAGGTCGTCTTCGAGCCGCGCCGTGCACGTGTCCGCCTCGGCGTACGGCTCCTCGTGCTCGGGCAGCCAATACCGGACCTGCGCCACTGTCAGCGGGTGCCGGGCGATCAGGAACGGCTCGACCCGCACCTCGCGTATCGGCTGTGCGTCCCCGGTGCCAGCGACGGACGGCTCGACGGTTTCCTCGACCTCGCCGCTGCGCTTGATGGCGCGTACCGCGTCCAGCTCCGCGTGGGCCAACCACCACCCCGCCGGGTGTCCTCGACCGCGCCCGGTCGAGATTGGCGGCCAGTGGCCATATCTTGCTCCGACCGTGGCGGGTTTTATCCGATGCAGTCCTCGCGGCCGTTCCTTCGCCGTTGCCGAGCAACTCTGGCGGAAGTGGATGATTGAGGAGGACGACTTCTTTTAGAACCGACGGCACCCGCGATCGCGCCGGCATCACCATCGACACCGCGCGCCGGGGATGATTCCGACTCTGCCCGCCCGGGACGATGGAAGATCGGCATCTACTGGCACGCGTATGCCGCCCGCGCTGCCCGCCACCTGGATGGTTATTCGAGTGGTCATCTGACGGCGCCGGGCGAGCGGCATCCGCCGGTCCTGTGATGGGATACGACGCATGATCGAATCGCAGGCGCCGATGTTGGAGATGCTGTGGGAGCCGCACGACCCTCGCCACGCGCTCGACGAGCGGTTCGGCTTCGGCGATTCAGAGTCGGCCGGCCGCTGGGTCGCCGCGATGCTGAAGGAGCATTGGGGCGTTCGCATCGACTCCTGTGAGCGAATCGTCATGAGCGGTGGCAACGCGATAGCTTGGGTCGGCACGCCGTCTGGCCGACTGCTCGCGAAATGGTCGGTAGTGCCCGAGCGTTTTCCGCGTTTGATGGAGACGGCGCGTCTCACGAGCTGGCTCGACGGTCGAGGGCTACCGGTTTCGCCGCCGGTTCCCGCACGAGAAGGCCGCCTCCAGGTCGAGGTCGACCGTGTCTCGATGGGCCTGCAGCGCGAGATCGTGGGCGACCTCCTCGACACCGCTGATCTCAGCCAGGTGCGGGCGGCCGGACTCATACTCGCGCAATTGCAGGACGCGCTGGCCGCATACCCGGACGCCGATCACCTTCTCGCCCCCGCCGTTTCGTTCAAGCCGTTGACGGCCCGGGTCACCGACTGGCTCGACTCCCGCGCCGACCATCTGCCGATGGCCGCTCGTGACACGCTGCGCGGGCTGGTCACCAGCGCACCGCCCGACCGGCTTCCTCGCCAACTCGTCCATTTCGATATCCGCTCCGCCAACATCTTGTGGGCCCGCAGCGAGGTCGTCGCGATCCTCGACTTTGAGGAGGCCCAGCATGATCACCGAATCGTCGAGCTAGCCCGCGCGGCGGTCCTGCTTGGCACCCGCTACCACAACTGGGGGCCAGTGTCGGCCGAAGTTCGCGCAGAATTCCTTACCGGCTACCAGTCCGTGCGTCCGCTGACCCCGGCCGAGGTGGGCTGGTTGAACATCCTCCTGCTCTGGCGGGCCCTGGCGATGGTGCCGCCTGGCGACGACCCGACCGGGTGGGGACCGTCGGCCTTTAGTCAGCTGAGCCAGGAAACCGCAAAGTAGTTGCGGACGATCGCATCTCGCACCGTCCGGAACTACTTTGCGAGCCGCTGGTCAACGCCCTGATCATTGGCCTGGAGCTATGGGGCGCGAGCCGACAAGGCCCGGCTGCCAGCACGCGGGGCCCTGCAACAACTGCCTGCGCTACGCCCTCGTGTGGCGGGAAAGTCATGCACGCGCTGCGGCAGCCACGCCAACTCACCCTCGGCCTGTTCGGTGCCTACACCCCGAACGCCAACCAGCACGCCGGATCCGCCTTCCCCGCCCGCCTCTGTCGTCGACCGCGTCGTCCACGCGGCTATCGCCGCCCGATGCTGCAGCCATGAGGTCGCCCGGGTCCCAAGGTCCGGCCGCTGGCCAGCGCCGGTAACGGTTCCGATCACAGGGGCGTTAACGGTCAGCCGCAAGGCTCGATGCCGTGAGCACCGATGGCAGTGCCAGCGCTTCTGGTCAGGCTCGGCACCGGGAGCACCTCAGCCCCGGTCGCTCCCACCGGATTTATCCTCGGCTCTCGGACGAGGAGAGCGCGCTGGTCGTTGAGGCGGCCCGGCGAGCCGGTCTCACGCCAGCGGGATACGCGGCGCAGGTGGTGGTCGGCGCAGCGCGCGCAGAAGAGCCGGCCACGGGCCTCACCGGTGACTTGCGGGAGTTGCAGCGAGAACTGTTCGCTGCTCGCCGCGCAGTGAACATGTTCGGCTCCAACGTCAATCAGGCTGCTGCGGCCACGAACTCGACCGGGGAGCTGCCCGGCTGGGCCGTCGAGGCGGTGCAGTTGTGCGTGCATGCCGTCGCCCGCCTCGACCAGGTGACGGCACTGATCGACCGGCGGCTGCGGTGATCGCGCGCGTCCACCGTCGCGGCTGCCGCGTCGGTGGGCTGCTGCGTTACCTCTACGGGCCGGGGAAGCAGGAGGAGCACGTCGACCCGCGGTTGGTCGCGGCGTGGGACGGTGCCGGGGACCTGGCCGATCTGGAGCCGGAGATCACCGCCTCGGGTAAGCGGGACTTCCGGAGGTTGACCGCTCTCCTGGAGGAGCCTGTGCGCGCGGGGATCCGTGCGCCGGCGAAACCTGTGTGGCATTGCTCGATGCGCCTGGCGCCGGAGGACCGCGATCGGGTGCTTACCGACGGCATCTGGGGGCGCATGGCCCGGGAGATGCTCACCGAAGCGGGACTCGCCACGGAAGCGGACGACCCGGGCCTGCGGTGGGTGGTGGTGCGGCACAACGACGACCACGTCCACATCATCGCCACCCTCGTGCGTGAAGACGGCCGCACAAACTGGGCCCGCAACGACTACCCCAAGTGCGTGAAGGCCACCTACAACGTCGCCCGCCGCTACGGCCTGTGCAGGCAGGTACCCCCGGCCGACCGCACCGCTCACCGGAGGCCCCACCCGGTGGAGGTCAACAAGGCCCGCCGCAAGGGTTGGAGCGACACCCCTCGCGACGAGTTGCGACGGCGGGTCCGCACCGCCGTCGCCGCCGCAGGCACCGAGCTGGAGTTCCTCGACCGGCTGGGGGAGGCAGGGGTGCTGATCAGAGTGCGTCGCAGCACCGTCAACGCCGATGAGATCACCGGCTACGCCGTCGCACTGCCTGGCGCGCACACTGGTGACGGGCAACCGGTGTGGTTCTCCGGCGGGCGACTCGCCCCCGATCTGACCCTGCCGAAGCTGCGCCGCCGGTGGGGCGACCCGCCGCCGGCCGCCGCCCCACCGTCGGGAGGTCGGGTCACAGCCCGCGCCCAAGCTCTACGCGACGCCGCCGGCGTCACCCAGGCGGCGGCGGAAGAGATCCGCCGCAGCGCGCGCGAGGATCCCGCGGCCGCCCAGGCCGCCGCTACCGCCGCAGCCGACGTACTCACGAGCCTGGCGTACGCGAGGGAAGGCAGCCTGCGTGGGCCGTTACACCGAGCGGCAGAGGTGTTCGACCGCGCCGCACGCGACATGCGCGCACGAACCGCGCGCACGACGTCCCTGTCGTACGAGCTACGAGCGATGTCGCGGCTGGTAGCGCTCATGGGCCGCATCGCCGGAGACGAGGACTCGGTCGCCGCGATGGCGCTCGTGCTCGACATGGCCCGGCTTGCCGACGCGCTGGAGCACCTCCGCACCGCTCAGCAGCGACTGCACCAGGCGCAGGCCGCCCGGGATGCAGCCCGGCAACTCCGGGCCATCGCCGCTGGCGGGCAGCGGCCGGTAACGACGCCGCTCACGGTGGCGGCAACACCCAGCCCGACAGTGGACAGTGCCCGCCGCGCGATGCGGGCCCGGTAACGGAAGGAGCCCAGCATCATGCAACCGCAGCACGATGACCCGGTCGACGAGGCCAGACAGAAGGCGATGCAATTCTTCGGCGTCGTTTCCACCCTCAGCGAGGCCGTCGCCCGCTTCGCTGCGGTGGGCATCCAGCGCAGGGCCGCCGAGGAGGAACGCGTGGCCGGCCGGGAGCGGGCCGCCGAGGCGGCCAGCCGCGCCGCCGATCGGCTCAGCGATTCCGTCCGCGCCGATCGGGAGCGACTCGCCCGCCGGGTCGACGGCGCGTGGCTGAAGGACGCCACCCTCACCGAGGTGGCCGAGGTTTGGCGTATCGCGACGGTGCACGCCGCCGCTGGCGACCCCGTCGCGCAGAAGCTCGCGGGGCTCGCCCTGGACCGTCTGGGTGAGCTGCATCCGCAGTGGCGGGCCGCGTACGACCGGCAGCGGGCGGCTGGAAAGTCCGCCCCCGACGCCGCCCGCGCCGCGGCCCACGAGGTCTGGGAGAGCGAAGCGACGAGGGCCGGCGCCAGCGGCAGAGCGGCGCGACCGCACAGTGGCCCCGAGGGCCCGAAGCTGCGGGCCGGCGCGAACGGCAGGGCGTTACCGGCTGGTGGACCGGCGCTTAACGACCTGGACGCCGCCGTACGCGCTGAAGCCGGCCGGCTGCTCGCCGACGTCAGTCCCGAGGCGCTGGACCGGCTCCAGCGTGACCTGCGCGCCAGCGGCCGGGCGCCAGCGGCGGACGGCCTCGGACTGGCACGCCAGTACGTGGGTCAGGCCCGCAAGGCAGGCGCACTGACGCCGGTGGTCGCCGATGCCGTCGATCGCGACCTGCTGGCACGCGCGGACGAGGATCGGGCGCAGGCCCGCGCCGTCGCAGGGACGCCGGATCACCCGCGCACCGCAGTCGACGAGCGTACCGAGGGGCTCGTTGTGGCCACGGGGCATTTCGGATCGGCCAGCCACGACGAAGCCGCGGCCCAGCAGCGCCGCCTTGGCAGTACGTTCGCTCCGCTGGTCGTCGGCGGAAAGGTGGACCCCCTCGTGGCTGCCAAGCGACCGGCGACCGTGGTGCCGCAGCGGGTCCGGACGGTGACGCGATGACCAGCGTGGAAACCTCAAGTCCTTCCGGCGAGGTGGACGGGACGACAGAGGACCTCGCAGCCCAGGTGGCGCTGTTGACCAGGCAGGTCGCCGAACTTCAGCAGGTTGTCGCCGACCGCGCGGCCAGCGACGGGAAGGGGCAGCCACCGGTGTACGCGACCGTCGAGGAGTGGGTCCGCGACTACCTCCTGCCGGGATTTCCCCGACCGGTCGGCGAGGTTGGGCTGGTGCGGTGGCACTGGTGCGAGCAGTGGTGGCGCCACGACGAAGCCGTGACCCGGCTGACCGCCTTGTGGTACGGCTGGGAACACGCCCGGCTGGAGATGACCGGCATGCTCGGCTGGCTGCGCGAACTGGACCACCACCTGCCGGTGCTGCTCGGCCCCGACGGGCCATTTCGCTCCTGCGCCCCCGGTATTGATGGCAGCGCTGCCCGACACAAGGCGCCTACCGTTGCTGCCTTCGAGCAAGCGCCGGAGCAGTGGTGGGACTGGTGGGATACCGAGTAGGCAGGTTATCCACGGACCCTCGCCCGCGGGCTCGACAGAAGAGTGCAGCGGTGACGCGCAGACGGCCAGCAACCGATCTGCGGCAGCGAGAAAATTAGCCACCGGAGCAGACTCGGCGTTGGCTTACTAGCCCGAGGCGGCCTGGCGCAACCATCCGACGCGCTGTTCTCGGCTGCTCTGGTAGTCTCCGCGCGCTGTCGACGCCATGAGCGAATGCATCGGGCCAGCCAGTACTAACGTCCGTGTCATGGCAGCGGGAGCAGCGGGAGCGTTTCGTCGGACGCCGATTGAGCGATCGGACCAGCGCGTCGCATGGGAGCGGACGGACCAAGCATTCTTCGCTGCCGGGGCGTGTCACATCCTCGCCTGGGTCTGCCGAGATTCCTATGCGGACCGATCGATTGAGATAGCGGCCGTCCACTTCGCTGGCGAGCGGCAGGTCTTCCACGTCTACGCGATCTGGGATGGCTGGGCGTTCGACCACTCGGGCTGGCATCCCGAGCCGCAGTTGCTGACGGTCAACACAGAGTTCGAAGGCTACCCGCTGGAGCGCGTCAAGATCACGGTCAGTCTCGCTGAGTTCTGCGAGAAGCACCACCACCGTATGCCGAACCAGTATTGGCATGACCCCCTTCCCCGTGCTCTTGAGTACGTGGGCCGCTACATCCCACCGTGGGCGTAGCGCTTCCGGTGCACGCCCGTTGGCTGGAGCGGGCGTCACCTGCCTAACGCAGGTGACGCACCCTGACGCCCGGTTGGCGGCAGAAAAGACTCACGTGGGCGGGGCCTCATCCGCGCGTCTGCCAACAACAAGATCATCTACGTCCGCGCAGACTCATCCATGCTCCACTCGTGCCCCTCGGAACAGGTCCAAGTTGGTTGACCGTCGCCGATCACGCACCCACCGAGCACGATCCGCTCCTCCTTCGCCGCGGCGATCATTTCCGGGCCAGGTTCCCCGTACATGATCGGTACGCCAGGTCGACCACAGTTAGGGCAGGTCGAGGCTGGCGAAGTCATGCCAGGCACGGCGCGTCTCGGGCCGGCGCTCGTCCGGGATGCCCGGATCCTGGCGGCCAGATCATTCGGTGCTATCGGCGGGTCTTGAGTGTGGACCATCGCGTGGCAGTTGGGGCATAGCGGCCGAAGGTCCGCGATTGGGTCAACCTGATAGTCGGGTCCGAGCTGCGACACCGGCGTGAGGTGGTGGACATGGATGAATCCTTCGCCCAGCTCGCCGTAGACGGTCGCAAAGTCGAGCCCGCAGGCTACGCAGGCCAGGCCCCAGTGCTCAACGCACGCCGCGCGAGCACGTGGATCGCGTTCGTAACGATTGACGACGATGGTCCGTACCGCGCCCTCTGGGAACAGGCCCGGGGACAGCTCGCCTGCGTCGCGGGCCTCGCGCTGCGGGCCGAAACGCTCCCACAATGCGTGAACGACTACCTCAGACTCTGCGGGGACCGATCTTCCCGATTCGTAGACGTGGTCCCACGGCACACCCGGGGCCTCCCGGTTCAGCACGGGCGGGGGGATCCGATCCGGGATCGGCAGCAGGCTCAGCCAATCGATGTCTACATAGTTAGCGGCCTTACCGGGATCCGAGAAATGCGGGCCCTCGTACGGCTCGGACAAGACGACGGCACGTCCGATCAGACCGCGGCGCTTACCCTGCACCAGCAACCAGGCGTCAGATCCCGCAGTGATGTTGACCCGTCGGCCGACGCTCCATGTGTCGCGTGCCGTCCCCTTTCGCCGCACTTGGTCGATCCATTCGTCGTAATCGGCCCAATCCCACCGCTGCGGGTTCCAACCTAGGAGGATCGCCGCCATGCCTGCACCTTTCCCCGTAGGTTGTCCGGCGGCGGTGATCCTAGCGGGTCTCAGTTGACAGCACCCTCGGTAAAACGGCCCAGCGACGCGCCCGTGGCCATGAGATCAACCAGCCGTGGCAGCGACCCGTACGCGGCCTCGCGAACTAGACTCATCGGCTTGAAAGTCGCCTATCCAACCGCTTCGGGCAAAGATTTGCTCGAAAATGGTGCGAATCCGTCCGGATCGATTCCGGCGGCCTTGTAGCGAGCCCACGGATCGTGTTCGGCTCCCGGAACCAAACGCATACCGAACCCGGCCGCGTTGATCGCGTCATCCTCAGCCTTCGTGATGACGCAGCAGGCGAGGCGATTGTCAAGTACGTCGCGAAGTTGGCCGATGTCGGCAGACGGATGATCGAGTAGGTCACGGATCACGAGATGGACAGGCTCGCGGTGCTCGATGACGAGCCGGCATTTGGGGTCCGCGATGATCGCGCGACGTGCAGCCTCGGACCAGGGCAAGGGAGCCGGGTACTTGCTGCGAACCAGCGGCTGCGGACGGCGGGGAGCTTGCCAGTAGAACCACAGCCACTCACGCAGCGCCTTCACGCTGGCACGCGAGTTCGTTTCGGCCTCCCACCGTCGATGGGCATCGAGCATCGCGGACATGCAACGTAGGTCGGCGGCATCGCGGTCCCCAATCACGACGGCACCGGGCGAGGGAGAGCTCACGCCTGAGAGCGTATGCCGATCAGCGGCATGTGCGGACATCACTGGCTGGGCGGCCCGGGTGAACTACGCTTCGATGCCGGCCTGCCCAATGCGCGGCGCCGGTACCGCGTGTCCCTGAGCCCAGGGGTGGCAGCCGCGTGGAGTGCTCCCGCGGCTGGCTGTGATGGCGATCTTTCGGTATACCTTCGCAGCCGTTATATTGCCGTGTGTGGAGACTCCGTTGCGCGAACCCACGTTCCTGATTCTCACCGCCCTGGCCGGGGAGCCGATGCATGGGTATGGCTTGATCGCTGAGGTGGCCCGGCTTTCCGACGGCCGTATCTCGCTGCGCCCCGGCACGCTGTACGGCGCACTCGACCGGCTGGTCGACGCTGGCCTGGTGGCCGTCGAACGGGAGGAGATCGTCGACGGCCGGTTGCGCCGCTACTACCGACTCGCCGAGCCGGGTGGTGAGGTACTGGCCGTTGAGACCGAACGCATGCGCCGCAACGTCGAGGCGGCGACCGCCCGGCTGCGCGCCACTATGCCGTCGCCTCGCCTAAGTGGTGGACTCGCATGATCCCGGTGGAGAGCTGGCATAACTGCACTGGAGAACAGGATGGAGGCAGCTCTGCCGTGACCGGGCTGGAACGCCGCTATGCGCGGTGGACGGTGCTGTTCTATCCGGTCGACTATCGGCGTGAGCGCGGTTCGGAGCTGGTGGACACTTACCTGTCCCTGGCGGCGCCCGGACGCAGGAGACCCTCAGTCAGCGACGTCGCGGACCTTGCGGTCGGTGGACTGCGGCAGCATCTGAGGATCGCGCAGGGACTCGGTCCCGGTTTCCGCCTCGCTGGCTTGCTCGCGTTGATGACGGCGACCGCGTTCGCGACCTGGTGGGCCGGTTTTGAAGTGCTTGCCCCCATACCGCCCTGGTCTTCGCGGGTCGGGCCGTTTCTCTCACTCGCTGTTGCGGCGTGGGGGGCCTGGTTGCTCGCCGCCGTGGTACATGTCGCGGCGAGCAGCCGATGGTTGCGCTGGGCGGTTGGCCTGGCCGTACTGGTGACTGTCGGCATCGTGCCGGCCGCGGCGCTGACCGGATTGCCCCGCCCGCCGCTGGCGGTGCTGCTGCCCCAGATCGTGCTCGGTGTCGTCGCGCTCGGTGCGGCGGGCCAGCGCCAATGGTGGGTCCGGCTCATGCCGATCGCCGCTGCGGCGGCGGTCCTGCCGATCACCATCGGAACCGCGCCCAGCCTAGATTTTATGACCGGCTACTTCGATCTCACCATGACGGCCTTGCCCGCCACTGCGGTCGCGCTGCTGATCGGCACGCTGCTGATCGCGCTCGGCTTGGCTGCCCGGCGCGACTTTCGCGGTGCTTGGGCGATGCTGATTCTGCTCGCCCCGATCGGGATGCTCGCGGTGAACCCGCTTGGCGCGGTGCTCGACTCCGGCTCCGGCCCTGGCCGGGCCGTGATTCCGGAGTGGTCATCCATGGTCGTCGCGTCGGTGCTGGCGGTCACGATTGGACCGATGCTGGTGTCGCTCGCCCTTGTGACACGGGGGCGTTGGTCGCCGAGCCGCCGTTCGCGCGGCACGGGCCGGCGCCATTGCCCTACCTGCGGCGCACCCTCGACGCCCGCGTAGTCCACAGCACGACCGAAGCGCAGCCTGCGAGCCCGACACCAGCCTTCCACCCCATCCATCCCATAGAAGGTCTGGGCGCACGGTGGACCGCAGCACCTCATCGCCTTGATCAGGTGCACTGTTCTCGACATGAGCGGGCATTCAGGCGGTCGGCGCCGGTCGCTCCTCCCGTAACGCGACGTGACGTCGGCTCGTTGAGCTCGGACCCCCGTGGGGCCAGTCATGGGCGTCCTGGTGGGCCAGGTTCGGCAACTGCGGATGCAGCGCAAGCAGAGCGCTCGTGCTGAATCGCGTCTCGTCCTCATTCATGCTCGGCGGCGCTGCTGGCGTGGGCCGAGCTGACTCGCATAGGCGGGCCCAGGTTGAGAGGGGTCGGCGGGTGTCCGAGGAGAGGCGGGTACGGATCGCAGCGGTGGAACCGCGATCGGGCGGGAGCGACCGGCGTTTGAGTTGGCGGGACCGCTGTCGAGTCCTGCGGGGAAGTCACCGATTCGGTGCAGTAGACCGTCGGCGGCGTAGGCCATCACTGTGCCGATACCGTCGGGGGACCGCTCGGCGATCCGGGTCCTCTCGACGATGTGCTGCGCGAGCCGGTACGCCTCACCAGGGTCTGCCGCGTCGAGCACTCGGGGTGAGAGGATCCGCGCCGCCTCGTAGCGGCCCCCGATGTCGTCGAGCAGCTGCGGGCTGCGGCTGAGCAGGCGGTCGAGGTGGTGGTCGACGACGGCGAAGAGCAGCGGCCGGGTCTGGTGTCGCAGCGCGGCGCGCAACTGCGCGCGACCGTTGGGCCGGATGAGTAGGTCGGCCGGGTCGGCGCCGGTCGCGAACTCGGCGGCGAGCAGCCTGCCCTGCGCGCCCGGCTGCCGTAGCAGGTCGAACGCGGCGTCGGCGGCCTTGCGTCCGGCCGGGTCGCCGTCGAAGGCCACCACGGTGACGTCGCGGCATCCAGGCATCGAACGGAGGATGGCGGCCTGGGTTGCGCCGAAGGCCGTGCCGCACGGTGCGACCGCGACCGCCCCGGGAAGGCCGGATCGAGAGTACGAGAGCCAGATGGCGATCGTGTCCGCCGGGCCCTCGACGAGTACGGGCCGCCAGCCGGCCCGGATGCGGTCCTGCTGCTCGGCCACGCCGAAGAGCAGCTTGTCCTTGCGGTAGAGGGGCGACTCACGGGTGTTGAGGTACTTGGGCAGCTGCGGGTCGGCGGCGAGGGATCGGTTGCTGGCACGGCCGATGAACGCCACGACGTGTCCGTCGGGATCGCGGATAGGAAAGACGGTCCGATCCCGGAACACATCGATTAACCGATCCGGGCTGTCGCGGATGGGTCTGGACAGCCCCGCGACTACAAGCTCCTCGGGAGCGAAACCCAGTTCCTTCAAGTGATCCGTCAAGGCCGACCAGGTCCGTGGCGCGTAGCCAACCCGCCAGGGCCATTCCCTGTCGACCAGGGCGCCCAGGGCGCGGCTGGTCAGGTAGTGGCGCGGCTCCTCGGTGGCGGCGAGCTGGCTGCGGAACCAGGTCACTGCGGCTTCGTTGGCGGCAAGGAGTCGCCGGGGATCGTGCTCCCGGCCGGTGTTTGCCGCTCGGACTGGGTCAGGGGAGGCCATCACGACGTCGTCGCCTCCTCAGGACGCGTCATCCCGTGGTGGTTCCGGTTGGCGTTGGTGGTGATCCGTGCCTCGGCGGCGGTTGCCGCCGCAGCGAGCTCTGCGGCCAGTGGCCCGGTGTACCAAGGCCGCAAGTCCAGCATGACGGCCCGGATGCCGGTGGCCAGCAGCAGCGCGGTGCCCTTGGGCATGGCGCGAATTTGGGCGGCGTCGAGGATGCGCTGGCGCCGCACCGACGTTTGCCAGGAGGTGCCGCCCCGACCGTCGCGAGTGCGGGAGGCCACGGTGATGTCATGGTCGCCGACGAGCCGGGACAGGTCCTCGGCGAACTTCGCGTCGTCGATGCCTGCGCCCACGAGTTTCGCTGTGGCCGCCGACCAGAGGGTGTCCATGCCCCTGTCGCCCCACACTCGGGCGCCCTGCCGGTATGACTGCAGGATCGTCAGTGGGATCACCCCCCGGCTGCCCAGGTGCGAGTACAGGTCAGGGAGGTCGCGGATCTTGCAGATGTTCGCTGCCTCGTCCAGTACCGCGACCAGGGGCGGGTCGAGTCGACCGCCGCGCACCTCGGCGGTGCGCACCGCCTCACGGAGCAGTTGGTCGGCCAGCCCGGCGACCAGCGGGGCGGCGTTACCGGCGCCGTCCTTGCTGAGCAGGTACATGGTGTCTGCGCTGCCGGGGAACGTCCGCACGTCGAGGACCGGCAACACCCGGTGCTTTGGCGGGGTGACCCAGGCCATGATCTGCGGGTTGGCCAAGCAGGCGGCTGCGGTCCGGGCCGTCTCGTACAGGCCTTCGCGGGTCTCCGGCGCGCCGGCCTGCCGGCCGGCCAAGGCTCGGGCGGCCGCGGCGTACCCGTGGGTCTGGAGGATCTCGCCGGGTTCCCGAGCAGTGGAGTCCGACAGCCACCGTTGCACCGACGTGAGCGTGCCCCCGTCGAGCGCGGCCGCCAGGATCAGGGAGGTCAGCAGGTCCAAGGCACCGAGGATCCAAAAGTCGTCGCCGCCGCGGCCGTTGCGAATCTGCTGAACGAAGTGGTCGGCCAGTCGTTGGGCGTCCTCGATCCCGCCGACGGCTTCCAGCGGGTTCCACCACCAGCTCTGCTGTTCGTGAGTGATGGCCTGTGGGTCGAACACCCAGACCCTGCCGTGCTCGGCGCGGTGCGCGGCGGTGACTGCCCACAGATCCGCTTTGTTGCTGGTAGCGATGACCGGACCTGGCGCGTTGATTACCGCCGGGACCGCCAGCGCGGTGGTTTTGCCGGCCCGGGGCGCCATCAGCGCCACCAGGACGTCCTCCCAGGAGGCATACAGGGGCGCGCCGCTGCCACGTCGACGTCGGTGCCCGCCCAACATCAGCCCCGCCGAGCCCGGTTCGATCGCGTTCCCCGGCACGTGGGCGAGGCTGGGTCGTAGCCGACGCGCCCGCTGGGCGACTTCCGGCAACGTCATCGGGCGCACCTCCGACGGGGTAGCCAGCGACGGCAGCGGGTCGTCCGCCGGCGGCCGGCGGTCCTGCCACCACAGCCAACCTGCCGTTACCGCAGCCACCGTGACCGCCAGGATGACGGTGTAGATCACCGCTACCAGCGGCGGCGGCACGCCCGGGAACAGGGCGGCCCAATCGGCAGCGAACAGCGACTGCACGAACGGACCGCCGAAGCGTGGCCCGGCCGCGTTACCGGTAACGATTGCGGCGATCCGCCCTGCGAGCCAAGACAGCCACACCAAGATGATGGCCCCCCAGGCCAGGCCGAGCACCATGAACGGGGTCTGTAGCCCTCCGGCGTTGCCGCGCGGCTCGACGGGCTGGGTGCTCACGGCTGCGCCTGCCGGATCGCGGTGTCGGTGTCGTAGAGCTCCCACTCCTCACCGACCAGCGACAGCGCCACCGGAAGGCCGGGCCGCTCACCGGTCTTGACCAGATACTTGCCGCGGCCCGGGTGCACGCTGCCGGCGAACCACGCTTCCGGCGCCGCCCACGACGACACCAGGTCCCGCTCCGGCCCGGACAGGCGGATGACTTCGTTGACCCGGGCCAGTTCCCGAGGCGGCAGCCCGGCCAGGATCTTGATGGCGGACCGTTCGATGAAGCCCTGCGCCTTGGCGCGGTCCTCCTCGGTGGGCAGGGCGTCGAGGTCTGCCAGCGAGTGGGTGACCATGACCGAGGCCATCCCACGCTGCCGGTTCAGGCGGGTCAGCGCGTCGGCGTGCTCGACCAGCCCGGACGCACCGCGTAGGGCCCGCCACAGCTCGTCCATCACCCCGAGGTACTGCCGACGCGGGGCGAGACCCTGCTCGGCGAGCACGGCTGCCGCATCCACCACCCCGAAGCCGTAGCCCCACACGCACAGCATCGCAGCTGCCACGAGCTGGTCGCCGGCGGCGGCGACACGGGAGATGTCGACGCTGACCGCCGGCGCATCCAGGTCCAGGGGCCGGGTGGTGGGACCGTCGAACACCCCGCGGAGGCTGCCCTCGCACAACAGCGCGAGGGTCGGCACGAGCGCGTCGACGCGGCGGCGGTACTCCCCGTCACTGCGGGCCCGTGCCGCAGTGCGCAGCTCGTCACTGCCGGCCTCGATCAGGGCAAGCACGTCAGGCACGGTCGGATCGGCTTCGGACCGCTCGGCGAGCACGTCGATCGCCCGCCCGAGGACGACCTCCTCCGGGTTGTCGATCTGCCGGCCCCGCACAAGGGCGCACAGAGCCAGCAGCAGCGACATGCGGCGGCCGCGGATCTCCAGGCGCAGCTGCCGCGCCTCCGCGGCGCCCATGCGCTTCATCGCCGTACCCAAGGGCCCGGAGTCGAGGGGGTTGAGTCGGTCGAGACCGCGGCCGATGCGAATGACCTGCCCGCCGAGGTGCTCGACCAGGCGGGTGTAGTCAGGTTTGGTGTCGCCGAGGATGAGCGCCTGCGTGCCGGTGGCGGTCATGCCGGTGATCAGCCGCTTGACGATGGTGCTCTTGCCGACGCCGGGCTGGCCGAGCACGAACATGCCGGGGTTGGTGATGAGGCCGGCGCGCAGCCATTCGAGGGGGTCGAGGCAGACGACCTCGCCCCACAGCATGTGTCGGCCGATCGGGGTGCCGAGGGTCGGTGCTCCGGAGCCGGCGACGAACGGATACAGCCCGGCCAACTGGACGGTGGTGCCCTGGTATTCCATTCCGGGGTCGACGTGGCTGGCGCGGCCGGCGCCCGGGGCGCGCACTCCCCACGCGGGGGCGAGACCGGCGGTGGTCGGTGCCATCAGGATTTCCTCCAGTGGGGCGATGGTCAGCGGGGCCAATGGCGGGACAGCTGCGGGGGACAGACACCGCACGGCAGCGTGGTGGCGAAACCCGCCGCCTGGCTCGCCCACATCCGACGGAATCTGATCTTCGCGATGTCGGCGCGTGACTCGACGTCGGCGACGGCCTTGCCGAGGTCCTCGGGGTTGAGGACGGTGATGGTGCAGAACACCGACATCAGCCCGACGCCGGCGCCCACCGCCTCCTCGCGGGCGGTCTGGTTGGCGCGTTCCCGGTCGGCGAGGTCGCGGGCGGACTCGTCCCGCTTCTGCGCCCGGTGGTAGGCCTGCCGGAACTGCGCGGCGTTGACCTCCGCCTCCACGACACGGGCCGCATCGCCAGCGGGCAGCGGCCGATAGATCAGGCTCACCCGCTTCGGGTACGGGCCGGGCGCCAGCAGCCGTGCGAGAACGTCGGCGTGTACCGACTGCCGCGGTGCCTCGTGCATCGACCAGGTCACCGATGTGCCGGAGTCATGGACGTAGCGGTCGACGTGTTCCTCGGCGGCGACCGGGCCGGCTGAGTCCCAGTCCAACCACCGGGCCAGATCGCCGTCGCGCGCGCCCAGGCGAGCGACGTCACCGCGGATGGCGGGATCGTAGGCGGTGCGCACGATTGCGGTGACCTGGTCGGCGGTGGCCCGACCGAGGACCGTCAGCCCGCAAGTGCCCAGCGAGTCCTGCAGCCCGGTCAGGGCGCGGCTGATCTCCGCCAGTGCCTCCTCGACGCCCTTCGGCTTCGTCGGAGACGCCGCCGGATTGAAGGTGATGCTGACACGGGTTCCGATGTCGGCAGCGGCAGCGGGGGACACCTCCACTAGGCGCTGCAGGACCCGCCTCGCGGCGGCGGGACCGTGCGGCACGATTCGGCCGGAGATGTAGTCGGACAACCGGGAGCCAGGGTCGGGTGCGGTGTCGACGGCTACCGCGATGTGCTGGACCGTGGGTAGGTAGCCGAGGTTGGCAAGCCAGCCTCCCCAGTTCGCGACCCACGATGCGGTGGCGTCCGGGTCGGCGAGCCAGGTGGAGGTGGCGGCGCAGCGCAACGTCACCGTCATGCTGCCCAGCCGTCGGTTGTAGACGACGCCGTAGTTGCCACCGGTCTCGTCGGCGACCGTGAGCACGGTGGTCGGAGCGAGGACACCGGGCAGCTGCCAGGCGCTCTCGCCGACGGCCATCACCCCGGACCGGTAGGAGGTGTAGCCGCGGGTGGTGCCGATCAGCCATCGGACGCGCCGGATGATGCCGGTGGCCAGCGGTACGCCGTCCCAGCGCAGTAGTAGCAGGGCGATGGTGGCGACGGCGGGAGCGGCCACCCACGCCAATGCGGTCATGCTGATCGACGCGGCGATCAGCAGCGTGGTGATCGCCGCGAACACGCTGAGGGTCTGAGCTGGGCCGAGGCCGAGCAGGCCCATCCCGCGGCTGCGCCGCCAGCCACCGTAGGTGCGGATCTGCTGGTCAGTGGTCATGGTGGTCACCTGTTGTCCTGGCTAGTGGAGGCGGCGGACTTGGCGGCGCTGCCACCGGCTTCCGCGGCCGTGGCGACGCCCGTGACGACGAGAGCGGTAGGCCCTGTCGCGGCTGCGTCGACTCCTGAGGCTGCCGTCGCCTTACCTCCGGCGGCGCGCCCTGCGGCGGCAGTGCGACCCGCGGCACCCCCGACGGGAATGTCGCTGGCGGCAGTTGACGCCCCAGCACGGGGCATTGCCGTCGGTGTGACGGGGACGGCGCCGGTCGGTCCGCCGCTGGACGTACCGCCCAGGCTCGTGTCGAGGTAGCGGGCGTGCTCGCCGGCGCTGGACCCGCCGGCGCTGCGCAGCGACGACGCGGCGTGCAAACCCGCTGCAGCGCCGGCGGCGGCCATCCCGGCGCTGCCCCCGCCGGAGGCGATCGCGCCAGTCGTCCAGCTGAAGAACTTCATCATCGTCGGGAGTGCGACCACGGAGAGCACCAGCACCGCGAGGCCCATGAGAAAGCTGCGCCCGTTGCCGTCGGTGAGGATGTAGCCCGTCGCATACACGGTCATGGCGACGGGCTTGAACGCGATCAGCGCGATTCCCCAGCCGGTGACCTTCGACAGCCACTGGCTGGTGCCGCGCATGATCGAGCCGGTGGCCGCCAGCTGCAGAGTGCCGGCGAGGATCACCACCGAGCCCTCGCGGAAGATCATCAGTACGGCCTGGACAGCGGAGAGGAAGAAGACCAGGCCGCCGATGAAGATCGTCACCAGGGGTGTCACGCCGGCAGTTGGTAGGAGCATGGAACCCAGCGCCGCGCTGAGCGCGTCGAGGGGTGGCCTGTTGGAGCCGTTGATGATGGCTCTGTCCAAGATCCACAAGGAGTATGAATCCGAGGCCTTGAGTGCCAGGTGGGTTCCACCGATGCCGATGGCGCCCCACAGCGCGCTGGTCCACACCCCGCGAACGGCTTGCAGCATCGGCTCGCCCTTGCGGGTGATGACCATGGTGATGCCCTGCCAGATCAGGCCACCGACCATGACCAGGACCGTGATCGGCAGGAGGAAGCCCCGTAACTGCTGAGCGGGCCCACCAGCGGCGTTGCAGTCAGCGAGCCAGCCCGCCGCGTTCGGGTCGCCAACGCACAGATCCGTGGAGGGCACCAAGATCCAGGACGCCATGACGGTGATGACCCACTTGATGGCGTCGTTCATCGAGCCCGCGAGCCCGCCGAGGAACATGTCGGTGACCGAGCCGCCGATCTTCTCGCTGACGCTGCTCTCTGCACCGAAGACGCCCGTGCAGCTCACAGGCATGAACGGATTGCACATGATCACCGTCCAGGGATGAAGGGATGGAAGCCGTCCGGGCTGCCCGCTCGCGACACCGCCGCGCTGAAGTCACCGCCGGCTGGGGCGAGCAGCGCCCAGTCCGTGCCGGTCCACTGCAGGTACACGGTCGTGGCGGCCAGCAGGGGGTTGCCCTGCGCGTCACGGGCCTCGGTGAGAAGCAGCACGGACGCCGCCTGTTGGCTGTAGTTGGTCAGCTGGTATCCGCGCAGTACCGCCTCCAGGCGCCCGACCGGCTGCCCGTACGGGACGTTGGCGTTGGCGCGTAGGTGGTCGTAGTCCTGCCCGATCGTCGACCGCATCGCCGGGGCGTCCGCGCCGACGACCTGCTTCTGCAGGGTCTGGTCGAACACGCCCGGTCCGAGCTGAGGGGCGCAGCGCACCGTGATGTGCACTGCGGCGAGAAGCGCACCAGCCTCGTCGTGGCTGAAGCGTCGCGCTGCACCGCCGCTGGTGTCGAGCGGACCGGCCTGACCGGACACGGGCAGGGAGATCCCGGCAACCGGCGTCCATCTGAGGTCGGCGGGCAATGCCACGGCGCGGGCAGTGGGGTCAGGGACAGGAGCGGCGGCGGTGACGCCCGCCTGCTGCGCAGCCGCGGTGGGTTCGTCGCGCATGGCGGCGACGGCCGCGACGCCGAGCGAAGTCGCCGCCGCGGCCGCGAGAGTGATGGTGGTGACCCAGCGACGGGTGCGGTGCCGGGCCCGGTCGATGACGTCGTAGGTCATTACCGCAGGACCGCGCCGACAACCAGGGCGCCCATCGCGCCGAGGGTGAGCCCGCCGAGGACCCACGGGATGCCGGCCGCGCCGTCGGCGGCCAGCGAGGACCGGTTGCGCCGACCGACGGTCATCATGATCCCGGAAGCGAACAGGCCAGCGACCCCGCCAATCATGAGGACCCACTTCATCCAGCCCAAGAACATGTCACCGAAGGCCTGCAAACCCTCGGGTGCGACCGGGGCCGGATTGGGTACGTCGACCGGCTTGGGCGCGCCACTCGGAGAGGGCGCCGCGGCCAGGACGTCGACCGCTCCCTGGGTGTTGTCGGCCGCGAACGCGAGCAAGGTAGCGAGCACGGGTCTCTCCTAGGTCATCGTCGGGGTGTCGCACCGGGTGGTGCGTCTGCCGATGACCTTCGCCGTGTGGCGCTGACGGGACCGTTGCCGCTGGTGTAGCCGGCAGCGTTACCACCCCTCGTGACCTGCGATGGCAGCGGTAACGGCGCTACCCAGGCGGCATCGTCACGCCATGTTCTCCATGAAGATCACGCCGCCGAGCGCCGGCGCGCTCGGCGCCGCGATGCTGGTGGCAGCCGTGGCTGGCTGCGCGACCCGCCCCGCCGCCCCCAGCCGACAGGACACTGCCGCTCAGCCGACCGCCGCCGCACCCTCGGTCGCGCCTCCCGCAGTGCCGCCACGTGACTCGAAGGCCGACTACACCGATCCGGCGCACGTATGCCAGGCGTTCGTCACCGCCCTTTACCGGGTCGACACCACGCGCGACACCGGGCCCGGCGACGCCTTCGCCCGCGCGTCGGCCTACGCCACCGGGGCACTGGCGGGTCAGAGCGCTGCCGCTGACCGCGACGGCCGATGGGAGACGTGGGCTGCGCACCGCGTACGCGTCGACGTCCACGTGCGTCCACAGCCGGATATGCACCCGCAGCACGACAGCACCATCGAGGCGCACCGGGCCATACGACTCACCGCGACACCGGTCGGCGACGACGGATGGCGTGGCTGGACTGAGCACAGTGTCGTGTTCTGCACCCTGCGCGCCGGAGACAGCGGCCAGCCCGGATGGCGGGTGGCGCACTACGACGTCCAGCCGGTGCGGCCATGAACAGCAGCACGGCGTGGAAATGGGGCGCCGCCGCCCTGGCCGTCGCGTTCCTCGTACCGCTCACGCTGGTCATGGTCGGCGGTGTGGTGGTGGCATTGCCCCCTTACCAGTGCACCGTCGTCCCACCGTCACCCTCATATAACCCGGCCGGAAGCGCGGCAGACGCCTCCTGGAACCCGGCGCAGGTCGGCCACGCCGCCACCATCGTCCGGGTCGGCGCCGAAAAGAACGTGCCGTCGAAGGGGTGGACGGTTGCCGTCGCGACGGCGATGCAGGAGTCGACACTGCGGAACCTCGCCAACTCGACGGTGCCGGAATCCTTGGGCATTCCCCACGAGGGCGTCGGACGCGACCACGACTCCGTGGGCCTGTTCCAGCAGCGGCCCGGGTGGGGCACTGTCGTGCAGCGCATGACCCCCGACTACGCCGCCGGGAAGTTCTACGACGCTCTGGTCACGGTCAACGGCTGGGAGCACATGTCCCTGGCCGAGGCCGCCCAGGCGGTGCAGGTCTCCAAGTACCCGGACGCGTACGCGAAGTGGCAGAGCGAGGCTCAAAGCCTGGTGCAGCTCGTCCGCGGCCAGCTGGGCATCAGCTGCAGTGGGGGCGCGACTGGCGAGTGGCGGGTGCCCCTGCCCGAGGGCAGCTACAGCGTCGGTGACGGATGGGGCGCCCCCCGGGGGAACCGCGCTCACCGCGGGATCGACCTGATCGCCCCCACCGGCACACCGGTCCTGGCGGCAGCCGCCGGCACCGTCACCTCCGCCGAGTGCACCAGCGCCTACTGCGACCGCCCCGGCAACCCCGAGCTGCCCGGCTGTGGGCTGACCGTCGAGGTCCAGCACGCCGGCGGGATGGGCACCACCTACTGCCACCTGGTCTCCCTGAGTGTCGTCCCCGGGCAAACCGTCGACGTCGGCCAGGAGATCGGTCGCGTCGGTTCCACCGGCCACTCCAGCGGCCCACACCTGCACTACCAGATCCACCGCAACGCGCCGCCGATCAACAACAACACGGCGCAGGACCCGGCAGTCGTCATGGCTGACCTAGGCATCCGCTTCTGACCCCCACCTCCTGTGAGTGGAGACCCGATGGACCAGATCAGAGCCTGGACGATGCTGTTTCACCTGCAGTCCCGCATGCCCGGGATGTCCGTGGATCGGCTGGCCGCACCCATCAGCCAAGCACTGACCGGACGAATGCCCACGTCACCGGCCGCCGAACGCGCCGTCGTCGACGCCGCGTGGAAGCCCGGCTACCGGAGCGGCGCGGAAGCTGGACACCGGCGAGCCGTGGAAGGTTTCCAAAACGCTGCCTTTGACGCCATGTCCCGACTCACTCGCACCGGAATCGACGACCCCGACGCCCGCAACCTCCTATGGGCGGTGGCAGAAGCCGCCACCGTCATCGGCCGGACCGGCCCTCAGAACACCCCCGGCCGTGCCTGCGAGAGCGCCCACGCGGCCGCCCGCACCGACTACCCCGACCTGAGTCCCATCGCCGCAGGCGTCGTCGCCGGCTGGAACCACGGCCAGAGGCAGGGGCGGCAGGACGCCCGCCATTCCACCAGCCAAGCGATCTACGCCGCCTTGGCCAAGAAAGGCGGCGAGCAGCAGATCAGCAGGACTCAGATCGACGGACCACCCGCCGTGGACTGGTTCGTCGACGTCATCGGCGGAGTCCTCAAGGCCCCGCCCGAAGAACCCACGCTCCCATCTTTCCCGGTCGCTTCCACAGTGGCCGCCGCTTTCCGGCCATTCCCGGCCAGCCACACCGCTGCCCCCACCGTGAGTCCGGCGGCCGCCGTTCCCCAACCGGCATCGCCCCGGCGAAGCCGCTGACGAGTTCCCATCCCAGCCTCGCCGCCCAGCCACGCCAACCACCACCACTGAAGGGACCGCGATGAGTATTCAGCCGCAACTTGACCGAGACGCCATCATCACCGCGCTGCAGGACCAGATCGACGACCTCACCGCGACCTGCGAGGCGCAACAGCGCCAGCTCGACGCCCAGCAGAGGCTCATCAACCAGCTTGCCACCCGGATGGGCCTGCACCAGGACGGATCGGCGGGACGCTGACATGGCTACCCGACGAGGGACGTCGCCAAGCGACAAGCAGCGAGAACAATGGGCCGCCGATCGACGGGCCAAGCTCGCCGACCTCCACGAGCGCGTTGTCGCGGAGGTCGGCAAGATCACGGACAGCGATCAGTGGCGCCGCTGGCTTCAGTTCGCCGCCAAGTTCCACGGCTACTCCTTCAACAACGTCTTGCTGATCATGGCGCAGCGCCCAGATGCAACGTGGGTGGCCGGCTACAAGCGGTGGAAGACCGAATTCGGTCGGCACGTGCGCAAGGGTGAGAAGGGCATTGCCATCCTGGCCCCAGTCACGAAGCGCGTGACGGACGATCCAGAGGAAAGCTCCAAGGACCGCAGCGAGCCCACGAAGCAAGGCCCTCAGCTGTCGGCAGGGGAGCAGACCGCCCAGCCGGCGCGAATCCTACACACGTTCAAGCCCGTGGCCGTCTTCGACATCAGCCAGACCGAAGGTCCGGACATCGATGTGCCCGGCGGACCTGCATCCGCTGACGTTATGCCCCAACTCCTCGAGGGCCAGGCGCCCCCAGGGTTGTACGACCAGCTGGTCATGCTCGCCGAGGAGCGGGGATACACCGTTGAGCGCGGTGACTGCCGAGGCGCGAACGGGTTCACCGACTACACCAACCGGTTGATCAGGGTCCGCGACGACGTGGACGACGCCCAGGCAGTCAAAACGATGATCCACGAGCTCGGCCACGTGGACCTGCACACGCCAAGCGACTTCGGTTGGGAGACCACCCGCGGCTGCCGGGGCGAGCGGGAGGTCGAGGCCGAGAGCGTCGCGTTCCTGGTCGCCGAACGCTACGGGCTGGACACCTCGACGTACACCTTCGCCTACGTTGCTCTATGGGCGCAGCGCGCCGCCGAGCAGACCGGCCAGAGCCCAGAGGGCCTCGTGCAGGCTGCCGGCCAGCGCATCGTGGCCTCCGCATTCCGCATCACCGAAGCCGTCGACACCAACCGCACCCCCGATGGCGCCACCGTCGCACCGGCGCTGGCCGCCCAAGTGACCAGCGGTGTACGCCGCGCCTCAGCGGCGCGCGCCACCGCCGAAGCCTCCGTCAGCCGTGCGACCGCCAGCATCGACCAGCCGCTCGTCGCAGCCGCGCGCGCGTTTCCACCGCTTCCCCGAACGGTGTACGCCGGCGACCTAGCTCCAGCCCCGGCCGCTGCCAACGCCGTCACCGTCCGGAGAGGAGCGCGCCAACCATGATGCAATCCCACATGCTGCGGCACACGTTCGTGACGACGAAGCTCGACGGGGGCGTCAGCCTGCGCGACGTGCCGATCGCTGCTCGCCACGTCGACCCGCGTACCACCACGCGCTACGACCGGGCCCGCAAGAACCTCGACCGGCATCCCAACTACATCCTCGCTGCCTACGTAATCTCTGGGACGTAGCCAGCGCCCGCGGCTTTGCCGATGAGAGGAACACCCGCTCTGACCAGATTGACAACTGGCCGATGCAAAAGCATCCTCTCCGTGGCGCCACCTTCAACGACGGTGCCTGGCGTACCGTGCGGCTCGAATTTTCAAGTGGTGGAGGGCGATGAGTAGCGAGGATTCGACGGCGCGGCGCGTTCGGTTCTACGGTGCCACAGACATTGCGACGCACTGGCAAGCTGGCCGCGCTGCCGAAATCGCTGAGCGCTTCGATGCTGCGGACGTCCCGACGTGCACCGCGGACATCATCGAGTTGCACAACGTTCAGCAGTATATCGAAGCTGGGTTCTTCCCAGCTGGGTATACCGACGCGCAACGTGCGCAGACCCGAGCACGGATTCCGGCCCTGCGCAGCGTCATTGCGAGATTCTTTACCGCGATCGATGACACGAATGTCGGTGAGCTCGTTCAGGCGGTCGACTACGATTATCACGCGGATCTGCTTGAGCTTCTAGGTAGGAATAAGGCGTTCGAGCGCTGCAACCCAGAGGGCATGCTATCCGCGCTCAACGCAACAGGTGTCGACCTCGGCGTGATGCTCGCGAACAAGAGGCTTGTGCAGGCATGCGACTCCCAATTGCGCGACGTGCTCGTGTCGGACGTGCGCAACGCCGAGCATGTAGTACGGAAGTACATGCACAAGGACAGCAGGAACGAAGTGCATCTTCCGAAAAGTTTCACCCCCGTCGACGCACGTGAGTTGTTGCAAGGTTATGTCGATAGCGTCGACGCGAACCCAAACTACGTCGGGCTGATTGAGACCGCCCCCGTCAACAGCCAGACCGGCGTCGACGCCAAGCTCAAGTTGAGGGCGAAGCGGCGCAAAGACCGAATGACCGAGGAGCTCTTCCGCGACAACGCAGGGGTCAAGACTGGCTGTGAAGTATGCATATCTGACACTCAGGATGATCCGTTCATGGTCGACATGGACGGGACGGTGGCAACCTTCACGTACGGCCGCAGTTGGCTGGATCAGACCCTAGACAGCCCCAGCATCCTCAACAACTTCCAGCACCTTTTCGAGTTCGCCGATCGTTACGTCCTACTCACATTGCCTGCGTACCCGGCGGACCTAGGCGTCTTTGAAAGGTTTCTGGCGACTACAGGCAAGACCGACTACCACGTTGGCATGGCATTTCACGCCATCGATATGAGCTCGCTGCTGCAGACGCGTCTCTACCACCACTACCTAGCGTCGCACGACATAGACCTGGAAACAGTAATCGCCTGGTTCTTCGAGGAGTATCTCGTCGAAGAGTTTGACGCCATGAACTTTTCATTCACGCCTTCGGGCAGTGGCTCGTCCTACCTTCAGAAGGCTAGGCATCTTTTTGCTGAGATGGAGAGCGTCGCCATGCAGTTCACCCTGTACGTAGAGAACGGCGAGCTCGACAGGGATCTTCTTGCAGTCACATCGGACCCCGTTCGCTACAAGCATGTGCCAAGCCTGCTCGTCGGAAAGTACGTCTACGCGGACGAGAGCGAGGAGATATCCGGCGTTCTTCACGCTCTCTTCTCAGACCAATCGGGGTTGACGTACATCAGCGATGCACTGAACGGTCAGAACGCCGCGCAGCTCCTTATTCAGAACGAGGTCTCTTACGTCGACTTTGCGGAACATCAGAGGTCGACGGTCGACCACCTGATCACGCTCGGCGTTCTTGAGGACACCGGCACGCGCGTGCAGATCGCCAGACGTGAGCAGTTCCTAATTCTGAGGTTACTGTTCAGGACTCAAGCGGTCAGCTACTACCACCTCTCAAATCAGGGGCGGGCGGAGGTAGACTCGATGGTCGCAAGGGGGTGGGTGACTCGGCGTGCGTCGCTGTTGTCCGCGCCAGAGGGCAGCTACTTCAACTACTACCTCAACAAGGTGGAGTTCAGTAACGGTCCAGAACTGCGAAACAAATACCTTCACGGATCACAGGCGAACGCAGACGGCGAGCCTGCGCACTTCCGCACCTACATCACCGCGCTCAGGCTGATCGTCGCGCTGGTAATCAAGATGAACGATGACTTCTGCTTGTCAGCCATAAATGGCATAGAGCGCGACGAGGAGTAGATACCGTCGCGCGCCAACGGGTGTCACATGGCGTGCAGGCTGCCGGCCGAGTACGTCGCTTCCGCCGAAGCTCAGAAGTCCGGATCTGCGTTGAGTATGCGCGGAACTGCCGATAAGCGGACGCCCAGAGGCCTCGGCTGGAAACAGACTCGAACCAGGGCCAACGGTGTTCGGTGCCTCGTTGATCATGCTCGCAGATCTTCACTTGTCGTTCGCCGCTCACTCGTTCTGGGGAACACGTAACGACCGGAGTGATTTCCCGGGAGGCCACGCTTGGCCGTAGGTCCGTCGTCAACGTGCGGAAAGAGCCTCCTCAATCGACCGGATCACTGGAGACCAGGCGTCCTTGACGTCGGCGAACTGGCGTTGGCCCGTTAGGGCCTTACCGCTGTACCGGTGTGCCTCCCAGTCTTCCCGTAGGAAGACAATCTCGTCGTCTATACGTACAACCATGGCCGCGATGAGCGCTCCAAGAGCAATATTGAACTCTGAAGCCGCGAATGGCTGTCGACCCTGAAATTTTTTGATGAAAACCCCGCGCTCGCCAGAGTGCCCATGGTTACGCGTGAGATTCATCAGTTTGTTGAGGAATCGGATCACCTTCTGGTCGGGCAGTTCTTCGTCCACCAGCTCCAGTCGATATTCATACCAGGGGTATCGGATCTTGATAGCGGATGGAACTCGCAGTTCGAACTCATTCGTCGGCGGCAGCTGCGTCGAGGTGGGAGGCAGTTGCAGCGCCTCGGCGACCTCGATTACGACAGACGACTCCTGGTCGCCGGCGGTGTCCAGGTCGGGTCGGCGCGCGAACTCCAAAGCGGGTCCTTCGAATCGGACTGTTTTCGCGCGGATGAACAGGTCCGGACCTAGCACGGTCCCCTGGGGTTTGCCGGGCACGATGACCGTGCTGTCGCTGCGGATAGACAGGTCGGCCAGCGGGCCGAGGACTTGCAGCTCATTGGGAGCTCCGGTTGACAGCTCGAACTTGGTGACGCGGACACCTTCCCGGCCTCGCTTCATTGCAAACTCACCCTCGTACGTGAGTGCGTCGATCTGGTCGATGGACGTACTCGTCATCGACTCCGTCCACTCGGAAGCGATAATGGAGGCGTGTAGCGCGGCAAACTGGGGCTCGCTGATGATGAGCTGCGACTTGGCGCCCACGAAGTCGAGCAAGAGTCCGGACGTGTCTCCGATCTCAATAATGCGCGACGGCGAGAAGACGGAGTCGTCAAACTCGATCGACGCTACATATGCCTCGAACACGGGACTTGCCCACTTGTTCTCGGAGCGGAAGGGGTGATCATCCGCGAACGTGGTGATGCGCTTGACGTACTCCTGCCGCACGGCTGCATCGGTGATATACGTAAGCTTTGGCGGTTCAGCCTTCTCTAGGAAGTGACAGAGCCAGCCGATCTGCTCGCGCGGGCTGTATACCTCGTTAGGATCGAGTGCCAGCTCGTTGGCGAGGTCGGCGACCTTAGTCTGATCCCGCCTGAGCAGCCGCTCAAGAATTCCCTGCAGAAGGTTTATGCGTCCCTCAGCCCGTGGTCCTTGATCCTCGAACTGCTGCCGTATCACCAGGAAGTTCGGCCGCTTGATCAGCATGGCCGCAACCGCATCCAGCACGGGGGGATAGCCCGCAAAAGCCTCTGCGTAGGCCCCCTCGGTCGCGCTGCGCAGTGAGTCGATCAATGCATCCCGAGCGGCCAGATATTCAGCGGAGGAGCAGTCCGTGCCGGGATCGCGCTTCGCGACCACCCCGTCCACGTACTTAGTGCTCTGGGCCGGCGCGAGGTGGGAAATTTCCCACCATGCTACAGAGAGCCCAAGGTCGCTAAGTGTCACCCATAGATCCTCCAGTGTGCGCTCGCGACCGAACAACACGTAGTGCAGCCCACTGTGAGCGAGCCGCCCCAGCGACTCGATGAACTCCCGCCACGAAATCGCGGAAACCCGGGCCCTGGCCTCGTCGAGCGAGTCGATGACGATGAGCGGACGGGTCTCGCCGTCGATGCGCGCGATAACGTCGTGGCTTTCGAGGTATCGCCCGAGCGCGTACTCCAGCGACGTGGCACCGACGGCACTGTCGAGATCCAGCCGCCATAGCGGCGCGCCGAGCCGGTTGGCGAGCTCCTTCGCGGCTGTGCTCTTCCCAGCCGCGCCACGCGCTGACACCAGGGTAATCACCGGATCGGTGTGGTCGTCCTTCTCCAGAAGGATCGGCGGCACGAAGAAGTGCTCGGACTCCATGGCCGGAATCTCGAAGCTTTTCGACCGGTTGCCGCGCAACGGCGACGTCCTGAAGCCTCGGCAGAAGTTGTCGAAAGTCCGCGTCGAGTCGAGACTCAATGGAGGCTCCTAACCTTGCGACGGGTTCGCATCTAAGTACGACGGCCAAGTGTTCACACTACTGGTCGCGTTCCGCCCAGCGCATGGTGGGTGATTTCAGCCGTTCGGGCCGCATTACGCTCCAGTCGAGTGAACAGTCCCGCTGCCGGAGGCGTGAGCGGTGGAGGCATGGACGTTAGCCCGTTTGCAGGTCGCTGACGCGCTGGCTTCCTAGGCATCGCGGCAGCTCGAGGCCGCGTTTAAGCGACGGTGGCTTCCAAGCAGGCCACCTGCTCGTGATCACCGCAGGCACTGTGCGCCGGTGAGGGCACACGGGGCAGTACCCATGATCAGATCACGCTCACGCCGCCGACTGACACCTGGCGACGTTTTGAACTGCAGGAGTCCTCGTGATCGCATTTCAGGCTCACTGGCATCCGGATTTGCCGCAGACATCGCACGGGGTCGGCCCAACCGCCGCTCGGTAAGCACCAGCGCAGACTACGTTCGGTAGCCGAGAGCAGTGACAGTCAGCCCATGGTGGGGCCAGTTATGGCCCATCCCGGTGGAACCGATCTCGTCCGTCATAGCCATCACCACGATGCTCGACGCCGCCTCAGCCTCCGTGGCGTCCAGATCGCTGCCCGCCACCGAACTGGTTGACGACTTCTGGATAGCGACGCCACGGATACTGAAAGGATGACCATGGCCACCAGCCGCCGAGGGTGAGCCAGACTGCGGAGCGCCCGAAGCAGGCTGGCGAGGCATCGGCGGCTCTCCCGGCAAGAAGGCGTTGTCGTCCCCACCAAACCCACCTGCAAAGAGCCCGTACGACCATCAAGGCGATGGCGTCGACCTGGTTGCCCGAGACGTCTTCCGACCGACCGCATCGAATCAGTTACCCAGTGATGCTCAAGCGGGGAACGCGAGCATCACCACAGCGCCTGCGACGAAGAACGGGCCCATCGGGATGTGAGCTCCACGACGCACACGTCCGCTGGCCAACAGCACGGCACCGACGAGTCCCGCGCCAAGGAAGCCCAAGAACACCGCTCCGAACGCCGCGCCCCAGCCCCACCAGCTCAGCAGGGCGGTCATCGAGAGGATCAGCTTGCCGTCGCCCAGGCCCATGCCGCGTCCGCCCAGAACAAGCCCCATGCTGACGAACACCGTGGTCGCCACGGCCGCGCAGATCGCCGAGCTGAGCAAGGGCTCCCACTGGTCGGTGACGGTTGCGTCGATGGTGAGCAGAGCGAAGACGCCGGCCGCCGCCGGCAAGGTGATGACGTTGGGCAGGCGGTGCACCTGAGCGTCGATGAACACGAGTGGGACTGCGCAGGCGACCCACCAAAGGCCGGCCAGCAACACCGGGACGGTGGGAGCGGCGAGGACCACGACGGTCACCGCAACCGCAGTGCAGAGCTCCAGCAGGTACGGAGGGGCACCCATCCGTTGCCAACACCGGCCGCATCGACCGCTGGGCAGCAGCGCGGCCCAGCCGGGCCCAACCGGACTCAACTCCACGCCGCAGCACTCGCAGGACCGCCGGCTGATCCGGCCCGCTGGAACGGCCAGGCGAACGACGATCCACCGCAGCAGCGGTGTGACCGAGAGAGCGAGCAGGATCAGCTCAACCCTGCTGGGCGCGTAAGGCACCCCGAGGCGCTGCGGCGCCGACAGCAGCGTCGGCCGGCTACTCATACGCCGGGTCGACCCGGCACATGGTCTTGTTGCGGACCGAGCTGGCTGATCTCGTACCCGTCGGGGTAGCTCTTGGTTTGGATCCCGTCGGCGAACAACGGCGTTGTCCGTGGCGCCCCGAACCACCGTTGAAGCCGCGAGCGCGTCTTCAACGCCGTGTGCAGGCCGGCCCGGACCGGCCACGCCGGTGCCTCGACCCGCATTGCGCGTCGGAGTGGTGCGTCGTACATGGCGCTGACCAGCGCGTTGCCCAGCGGGGCGAGGGGCTTGGGGATGCGGGTGAGCATCAGCATGCGGGTGGCCCGCTCGATGGCCGCCGCGTCGTCGTTGGGCTGCAGGTGGGCGGCGTCGTAGGCGTCGAACCAGTTCTCGAACTCCTTGTAGGACCCGGGGATGTCCGTGATGCGCATTCGCCGTCCGAGCTCGCGGTAGAACAGGTAGGTGGCCTGTCGCTCGTGGCAGCAGAGTTGGCGCCAGCCGTACACCTGCAACCAGCGCGTCGGGATGACCACCAGGCAGCCCAGGACGTAGAGGAAGTCGTCGTTGCTGATGTCATGCGGGCGGTGGATCTGGTTGACGCGCCGCAGCGCGTCCCGGCCACGAGGCTGCTCGAAGCCGTTGAGCACCATCTCGTACATCAGCAGGCCGGTGTCGTCGATCCGCTTCTGGGTGCGTTCGGTCAGCTCGCCCGTGGTGCTGTGCACGGCGGCGATGGCAGGGATGGAGAAGGATCGGTTGAAGGCGAGGTTGAGCCCGAGCTTCATGTCCCACGGGAACTCGTAGCGAAGCATCGTCTGGTAGATCACCAGGTAGTCGTGCTCGGGATCCATAGCGCGGGTGCGGGTCAGGTTTCCGTAGCGGCCTCTCATCGGCGGGCGTCTCCTGCCGTGGGGTGCGGGGTGTCCTCAGCGGTGAGCTGCTCGCTCGCGGCGAGCGTCTGGGCCACCACCGGCGATCGGGCGTAAGCGTCAGTGACGAGCGTCAGCCACGCGACCTCACCGGCGAAGCCACCGGCCGGACGGTGTAGCTCATCCGCGGGTTGCGGGATTGCGGCCACGAGACCGGCGCGACGTCGACGCAGGGCGCAGGCCAGATGTGCTGCCTCGACGGCTGCCCGTCGCTCATCCGTAGAAAGTCTCGCCTGCTCGGCGAACTGCTCGGCCAGTGCCGTCACGCCAACATCCAGGTACGGGCGAAGCGCTAGGCGTCCGTCGCGGATCTCGGCTACCCGGCGGGTCAGCGCGTAGTCGATGTCGCGGACGGCCGCGAGGGGGCGGCGCAGGCTCGGGTCGAGTTCGAGCTCGGGCAGGGCCGCGATGAGGTCCCGCCAGAGTGGTTCGAGTCGGCGGTACGAGTGGAAGTCCTCCCACCGCCGCGTAACCCTGAGGGTGGGTCCCCACGCAGGCATGGTGAGGCCGATCGTGATGAGCAACGCGCCGATGGTCACCAGAACCGCGGCGATCTGCCGCTCGCCAGCCGGCTGGTATCCGGCCCAGTAGGCGATGAGGTACGCGATCTTGTTGGTGCTGTAGAGCAACGCGAAGGCGGCACCCACCGCAGTGATGCGAAGGCCCCTGCGCAGCCAGGGGCGCCCGCAGATCCGGGCAAAGCTCCAGCACAGCCGTGTGATGTCGAAGCAGTAGGCGAAGAAGCCAAGGAGCAGGAAGATCAGCAGGTAGGCGGTCACGACGGGATCCGTCGCGTACTCGACCGTCAGGAGCACCGGCTCGTCGTACGTGAGGGTGTAGACGAACAGGCCGACCATGACGAGGAACGAGCTCGCGGTGGCCCAGACCCACCGGCGGGTACGAGCGGCGGCCTTCGCCGGGGGGAGTGCGAGATAGAGGAGCATGTTCTCGGCACTCGCCGAAATGGTCAAGGCGCCGGCGTGAGAGAGGACCTTGGCCAGGTTGGGTAGCCCCGACACCCGGTCGATCTCGGTCGCGATCTGCGGGATCGCGAATGTGATCCCGGCGGCGAAGGCCCCGAGGCCTATACAGATCGCGCGACGAGCTTGGCTGGGATGCCGGCGCTGGAGTCGCATCATGTACCCGAGTGCGAACCAGCCGGCTACCGCGCAAAGGGCGTACAGGAAGGTGTCCATCGACGACCTACCAGCGGGGGTGTTCGAGCGAGTGCCGCAGTCGGCCGTACAGCTCAGCCTGCAGACCATCCAGCGGTTCGTCGTCCGCGTCGCCGAGCCCTTCACGAACCCGCCGGAGGAGCAGCGAGCCGATCATCTCGGCTTCGCGCTCCTCCGCAGCGGCGTAGTTGCTCCGGCCGAGGCTGCGCTGGACCAACTGTGGGTCGAGGTCCGGCAGCAGCAACCGGGAGGCGTCCGCGTCCAACACTTCAGTCGCCCGGTGGCCGGCGAGCAGGTGACCTACCTCGTGACCGATGATCAGCAGCTGGTGCAGCGGCGAGGTGTCCTGCTCGAAGAAGATGGCGTCGAACTCGCCGGTCGGCACGCACATCCCGCAAACGGTGTGCGCCGGGAGGCTGATCGGCACCAGGTGGATGGGCCGGCCACGCCGTTCGCCGAGCACGTCGCACAGCTTCCGGATGTCGAACGGCTCCGGCACCTCAAGCTCGGCCACGATCTGCTCGCAGCGTTTGCGTAGTCGGTGCAACTTCACGTCAGCGTTCCCCCGCTCGTCGGCGTACTGCCACCGAAGAATCTGCACAGCTAACTGCGATCGTCCGGCGTGGCACTGGCTGCGCCCTCGGCCACGGCCCGCAATCGGGCCACCATCTGCTCAATGAGCTGCGTATCCCCAGCGGACAGCCCGTTGTCGGCGAGCACCTGGCGCAGCGCCACCTGCTTGACGTCCATCCGACGCAGCTCGCTGAGCAACGTGATCTGTTCCTGTATCCGCCGTGCGGCCGCGCCGTCCACGAAGTAGCCCGAGTTCACGCCGAAAGCGGACGCCAGCGCACGCACGTGCGAGGTACGGGGATCGCTGGCCACGCCACGGCGCAACTCTCCGATGTAGGCGGCGCTGATCGTGACACCGGTCTCGGCCGCCGTAGCGTTGATCTTGTCGGCGATCTCCTTGTTGGTGTACCTGCGCCCAGGCTCGTCGGAGTCGCTGAGCTCCTCGGAGGTCGGGCGGATCTTGTCGAACAGGTACTCCAGCCTGGCGGCCAGCGTGTCCAGGGGCGGCAGTTCCTGCTCAACGTGCCGATCGTCGACCATGATTCTTCACCCCTCCAGCGACTAAACAACAGTGTCGCAGATGCCGGCGCCTACAAAACAGATGTTGACACATGCACGGAACGTGAGCGTATGCTCGCTCCTGTTCGGAGCAACGCCCGTTGAGCGGTGACGCAAACCGCTAAACGTCTGTTGCGTGGCCGCTGCCTGATCTCGGCAGGGCCACCCGAACGGGGGGAGTCGTCAGTGAGAGGGATCAGCTCGTGAGGGGACGACGGGGGAACTGTCCCGCAGCATTCACCGACGCACTCGGCCGTCGGCAGGGGCATCGGCATCGGTGCCTCTGCCCGGCCGCCGCTGTTGATCGGGGGCGCTGGGCCGCTCGGTCAGGGAACCACTCCCGCCGGTGGCCCAGCGACAGTGGCTCTCGACGTCGGGGAAGAGGCGAACCTCTTGCGCAGTCCGCCACCGATGACGGTCGCAAGCGGACAACCAGCCTCGGTACTCATCAGCGGTACGGCCGCGTTGCCGGCCGGTGAACAGGCAGAACGTCAACAGCGGTCATCGAAAGGCTGCAACCGCGCCGGGTCACCCAGAAAGGAGGCAGCACCTTGATCGCCACCGCCAGCAGGTCCTTCAGGGTAGGAGCTTGTTGTCTGGCTGCTTCGCTTCTTACAGGAATGGCGGGTTGTACGGGCGAGCAGCCTGCCGCCGCGCCGAGTCCCACCTCGACGGATGTAGCGGGTTCTCCGTCGCCGACGGCGAACGCCGAAGACGCCGAAGCCGGCGCGGCCGCTCTCACGGCCTACCGGAACTACGTACGGAGCTACGTCACCGCCTCGAACAAGGGTGACTACAACGCCAAGCTCGACAGGTTCGTGGCCGACCCGGCGTTGCTGACGGTGCGCCAGGACCTGCTGATCAAGTTTCAACAGGGACTCGTCACCAAGGGAGAGCCGGTCTCGGCGCCCGTGGTGAGCAAGGTCGACACCAGTCGGCGTCCCTTCACCGCAGAGGTCGAGGACTGCTTCGACACCGGGAAGTGGGACGTGATCTCCAAGAAGACCGGCAAGTCGGTGCGCACCGAGGGCCAGGCCACGAGGTACGTGGTGATCGCCAAGGCCGAACTGTTCGACGACGGCCGGTGGCGCGTCCGGGAGGTCAACGCCCAACGGGAGAGGCGATGCTGAAGCGTAAGTCGGCCACGGTCGCGGCCCTGATTCTGGCGGTCGGCAGCGGCACGCTGCTCGCACCCGGCGTGGCGTACGCCGACTATGAGCACTGCGACGCGCTGGGCAACTGCTACTGGGTGGTCGAGAAGCCCGGCACCGGCGGCGGTGATAACGGCGGCGGTGGCGACAACGGCGGTGGTGGCGCCGGTAAGGGCTGCAGCTACGAAGGTCAGACCGTGCCGTGCGTCGTCGAAGAGTTCGGCGTGTGGGACGGGTCCTGCTATGTCAAGCGGGTCCCGCCGCCACCCGGTGGCCGGACTGACGGCTACTGGAGCATCCGCACGTGCGGCATCTACGGTGGCGTCCCTTCGCAGACCGCGGCGACCTGGTCGCCGGACCCGCCCGCCGGGATCCTGCCGTCCCACCAGGAGCTCGCACAACGAGCCATCGCCCAGATGAACCTCGACGGCCCGGACATCGGGATCGCCCCGCAGACCAGCGGCGCCGGTCTGGTCGGACTGCCGATCTGGCTCTGGAACAGGGTGAGCCCCAGCACCTGGGGACCCATCACCCGGACTGCGGCAGTGCCCGGTCGGTCGGTCGCGGCCACCGCCCGGGCTCAGAAGATCGTCTGGAGCATGGGTGACGGTAACTCCGTCACCTGCACCAAGCCCGGCACCCCGTTTCGGCCCTCCTACGGCAACAAGAGGTCGCCGGACTGCGGATACGACGGCTACCGCCATCCGAGCAGCACCCAGTCCGGAGGCCGCTACACCGTCACGGCCACCACGACATGGCTGATCACGTGGAGCGGCGGAGGCGGAAACACCGGCTCCCAGTCCATCGAGCTGTCCTCCACCACCACGATCGACATCGACGAACTGCAGGTGATCACGTCATGACCAGTGCGCCGACCAAGTCCACCCGTGCCGCCTCGCCGGTCGCTGCCCCGTACGCCATTCCCCGGGTCGCTCCGCAACGTCGCTGGCGGCCGGCGCTGGTCTGGCTGGCCGTGGCACTGGTCGCCGCAGGCGGGTTGATCGCTGCTGCGGTGCTGCGCACGGTCGGCACGACGGCCGAGTACCTGGCGGTGAGCGCCACGGTCGAGGTCGGCTCCGTCCTCGACAGGTCGGACCTCAGCACGGTGCGCATCACCGTCGACCCGGCACTCAAGCCGATCAAGGCCAGCGCCGCCGATCAGGTCATCGGCAGGTTCGCGGCGGTCGCGTTGGTGCCCGGCACCCTGCTGACGCAGGCGCAACTCACCGACACAGCGGTACCGGGCCAGGGGCAGCAACTGGTCGGCCTCAGCCTGCCGCAGGAGCGCCTGCCCGCCGAGCGGGTGAAACCAGGTGCCGAGGTACTGCTCGTCGTGACCACGGACGACGGTCCGGTCTCCAACCAGCAGCAGACCGCCGCGCCGATGAGCATCAAGGCCACCGTGGTGGACGTGCGTGCCGGCACCAAGGAGGGCACCACGCTGCTCAACGTGGCCGTCGCTGAACGCGATGGACCGCTCGTCGCCTCCCGTGCGGCCGCCGGCCGGATCGTCGTGGCACTGACCACGGGAAACTGACATGACGATCATCGCGATGGTCTCGGCCAAGGGCTCACCCGGCGTCACCACCACCGCGCTCGCCTGCGCCTTGTCCTGGAGCGGACGTACGGTGCTGGCCGAATGCGACCCCGCCGGCGGCAGCATCCTGAGCGGCTACCTGTCCAGCCTCGAGATCCCACCCATCGGCTTGCTGCCGCTGGCCGCGGCGGCGCTCCGCGACCAGCTCGCCGACACCTTCGCCCACCAGGTCGTCGACCTCGACGCAGGCAATCCGGGTCAGCGGCTCGTCCTGCCCGGCATCAACGACCCGGTCCAGGCGGGCACCATCCGACCGACCTGGGAGCAGCTGGCGGCGATCTTCGCTGACCTGGAGCGCGGCGAGGCCGGCTACGACGTCATCGCCGACTGCGGCCGACTCGCCACCAGCGCCCCGCCGTGGCCGCTGTTGTTCCGCGCCGACCTGCTACTGCTCGTGGTACGCGCGGCGACCCTGCGGACCATCGCCCCAGCCGTCGGCGTGGCGGAGATGCTCCGGCGGGAACTGACCCAGTACGGCCAGGGGCCGGGAGCCCTCGCACTGGCCCTGATCGGCGAGGGCCCCTACAGCCGGCGGGACATCGAACAGCGGCTGCAGCTGCCCACCGTGATCGAGCTCCCCGACGACCGGCGCACCGCCGAGGTGCTGAGCGACGGTGGCGGCCGGCTGCGCGGTAGCCAACGGTTGCTGCGGGCCGCTGCCAGCGCCGAGCCGGCCGTACGCGCTGCGATCGCGCGCCGGCGTGCGCACCTGGCCCCTACAGCATCGAGGGAGAACAGCCGTGCCTGATGAGCTTCGAAACAGCGGCCCGACCTGGCCGGCAGCGGCCGACCGCTTCGCCACAAACGGCAATCGCTGGCCCACCAACAGCACTGCGGCTGCCTTCGGGCCGGAGTCCAAGCCTCCAGCCGTCGTCGAGCAGCAGCCCGGGCCGGTGAGCATCGACTACGCGGCGGTGCGACTGCTGCGCGCCCGGGTCAGCGCGGAACTCACCGTGGCGCTCCGGGAGACCCCCAACGTCTCCACCGATCACCGCCAGGCCGAAGCGGAGCGCATCGCCGCCCGGCTGGTCCGCGATCACGTGGACGCTCTGCATCAGGCCGGACAGCCGATCTCGCAGGCGGAGGAAGACGCGCTGCTCGACGCGGTCGCCGCCGACATGTTCGGCCTGGGCCGACTCCAGCAGCTGCTCGATCGCCCGGACGTCGTCAACATCCACATCCTCGGCTGCGACAACGTTCGGATCGAGCACACCGACGGGCGGATCACGGTAGGCGAGCCGGTCGCCGAGACCGACAAGGAACTCATCGACATGTTCCAGGTCCTGGCGATGCGAGCCGGAGCGACCGAGCGTTCGCTGTCCTCGACCAAGCCGTGGTTGGACATGCAGCTGCCCGACGGTAGCCGCCTCACCGTGCTCATGCAGGTGTCGGTGCGTCCGTACGCGGCCATCCGCCGGCACACGCTGATGGACGTCAGCCTGGAGGACCTCCGCGACCGGTACGGCGCGTTGGACGACCTGATCTGCCAGTTCCTCAAGGCGGCCATGGCTGCCGGCCTCAACATCATGGTGGCCGGATTGGCCGACGCCGGAAAGACGACCCTGCTACGCGGTCTGGCCCGGGAGATTCCGGATCGGGAGCAGTTCGTCACCCTGGAGGAGTCCCGCGAGCTCGGTCTGCACACCACCGGACAGCACCAGTGGGCGATGAGCCTCGAGTCCCGGGAAGGCCACGGATCCCGGGGCGCCGACGGCCGACCCGCCGGCGAGGTCACGATCATGGACATGATCCCGCTGACCCTGCGGATGTCCGTGCAGCGGATCATCGTCGGCGAGGTCCGTTCCCGGGAAATCGTGCCGATGCTGCAGGCCATGGCCACCAGCAAGGGTTCGCTCTGCACCATCCACGCCCGGCACCCCCGTGCCGTGATGGACCGCGTCATCGAGCTGGCACTGCAACACGGGCCCGAGATGACCGCCGAACTGGCGCGGCGAATGGCCGCAGGCGCCATCGACCTGATCGTGTACGTCAGCGTCGAGGACGAGACCAAGCTCGGCGGTCGCAAGCACCGCTTCGTCTCGGAAATCCTCGAGGTGGGCGGGATGAGCGGTGACCAGCTCGTCACTACCCAGGTCTTCGGACCGGGCCCGGACGAACGAGGCGTACCCCGGCACCTGCCGGAACGGCTGCTCGCACCTCTGCGGCGGGTCGGCTACGACCCCCGCCAACTCACTGGCTACATCCAGCAGGGCGAGCACAACCGCGGCGCCTGGACCACCCGTCTCGACACCGTGACGAGGCAGCCATGAGCCTGCTCGACCTCGCCGCCGTGCTGGCGGGCATGCTCGCCGCCTCCGGCGCGGTCGTCGGTGTCATCGGCGTCATGGGGACCACCCGGCCGCCCCGGCCACCGTCGGCGCTGCAGCAGCGGGTCCGCCGCTGGTGGACCGGATCCGGACGCACGCGGCGGGAGCAACGCGCTCACCAAGTCAAGGTGGTGACGGCTGCCGCTGCCGGGGGCCTGACCTGGCTGCTGACCGGCTGGCCCGCCGCCGGGATGATCATCGGTGTCGCCGTTCCCGGCGTACCGTGGCTGTTCGCCGCCGGCCGCGCCGAGAAGCAGGCCATCAACCGGCTGGAGGCCGTGGAGGCCTGGACTCGCCGGTTGGCGGACATCGTCGCCCGGGGCATCGGCCTGCAGCAGGCGGTCGTCGCGACCGCGGCAACGGCGCCGCAGCTCATCGAGCAGGAGGTACGCGACCTGGCGGCGCGGCTGCAGGGCAGCGGAGACCCGATCGCCGCCCTGCAGCAGATGGCCGACGACCTCGACGACTACACCGCCGACCAGGTCATCGCCCCGCTGATGCTGCACGTCACCGATCGTGGTGAAGGTCTGCACGAGGTGCTGACCGGGATCAGCCGGTCCATCGCCGCCGAGATCGAGATGCGCTCGACGGTCGACGCCAAGCGGGAGGGCCCGCGCTTCGCCGTTCGGTTCCTCACCGGCATGACCATCCTCCTGCTGGCGTACGGGGTGATCAACCCGCACTACCTGCAGCCCTACGGCAGCGTGCTCGGGCAACTCGTGCTGCTGTTCCTCGCCGGCCTGTACGTCGTGCTGATGACCTCGGTACGAAAGCTCAGCCTGCCGCCCAGGCGGGAGCGGCTGCTACCGCCGGTCGAGGCGCAGGCGCTGGGAGCGGCGGCATGAACAACGGCTACCTCACTGCCATGGTCGTCGCCGGCGCGATGACCGGCCTCGGGGTGTTCCTGCTGGTCGTACAGCTGATCCCCGCACCGCCAGCGCTCGGTCCCGCGCTTCGACGGCTCCACCCGCTGACCACCGCGAGCACCTCGACGGCCGGTATCAGCTGGCTGCGGCGCCGTCTCACGGTGCCGCACGCCGACCTGCGGCTGCTGAACCGCACCACCGATCAGTACTTCCTGACCCTCGGGCTGTCGGCGCTGTTCTGCCTCATCCTGCCAGCCCTCATCACCGTCGTCGTTGCGGTGCTGCGGCTACCGATCCCCGTGTTCATCCCTGCGGGCGGGACTATCGCCGCCGCGCTGGCCGGCGCGGCGCTGGCTCATCGCGAAGTCATTTCCAAGGCCGCCGTCGCGCGGGCCGAGTTCACCCGGGCCATGTGCACCTACCTCGACCTCGCCGCCCACCAGGTCCTCGGTGGCCATGGGCCGGTGGAGTCGCTAGACCGGGCAGCGAGCGTTTGCCACGGCTGGGTCTTCGCCCGAATCCGGGAAGCCCTGCTCAGCGCCCAGCTGCAGCTGCGGCCACCGTGGGACGAACTGAAGGTCCTCGCCCGCGACATCGAGGTCATCGAGCTGGGCGACCTGGCAGACATCATGCGTACCGCCGGCAGCGAAGGTGCCAACGTCCACCAGACGCTGCGCGCCCGAGCCGACTCGATGCGGGACCGGATCCGCACCGAGGCGCTCGCCCAGGCGGAGCTTCGCACCAACAAGCTCGACATCCCCGCTGCGGCGCTGATCCTCGTGCTCCTCGTCCTCATCGGCTACCCGTTCATGGCCCGCCTGTTCGTCCGCTGACCCGGTAACACCCGACCCACGGAGGGAACGCCATGCACACCATCCACGCCGTCATCGCCTACCTGGCAACGAACTGGCAGCGCATGACCGATCCAGCTGAGGCCGAGCGAGGCGACAGCCCCGTTGGCACCGCCGTCATCACCGCGATCCTCGTCGCCGGCGCCGTCGTCGTTGCCGGCGCGATCGTCGCCGTCGCCAACGGCTGGGTCGCCCTCATTCCGACGCAGCCGTGAACCAAGCAGAGGTCACTCTCCGCCCGCGCCCCACCGGACGCTGGCGGACGGGCCGCTACCTCAGCGACCGTGGTAGCTCGCCGGTGGAGTTTGCCGTCATCGCGCTGCCGATGATCCTGCTGACCTTCGCCGTCGTCCAGACAGGGCTGGTCTTCTTCGCCCAGTCCATCGCGCTCGGTGCTGCCACCCAGGGGGTCAACGCCGCCCGGGGTTACCAGGCGACTGCCGCAACTGGCGAGGCGCGGGCCATCAATTTTCTGTCCGCAGCCGGAACCGGGCTGGAGAGCGAACAGGTCGTCGTCACCCGGACCGCAACCGAGGCACGGGTGACGGTTACCGGCCTAGCGATCACGGTGCTACCAGGGTTCAGCTGGACGATTACCAAGTCCGCGCACGGCCCCGTAGAACGGCCCACCACGCCATGAGCATTTCGAGGCTCCGGGGTCAGCGCGGCTCGGTGAGCATCGAGATGGCGGTGGTGACGCCGGCCGTCCTCGCGTTGCTCGCCGGCGCCGTCATCGGTGGCCGGGTCAACATCGCCCGCCAGGCGCTCGAAGCGGCTGCCTACGACGCCGCCCGCACGGCCTCCCTGGCACGGACGGCCGGCGAGGCGAGCGCGCAGGCGCTGGCCGCCGCCGACTCCACCCTCAACGCCCAAGGGCTGAGCTGCACCGGCCTGGACGTCACGGTTTCCGCTGCAGGCTTCGGCGTTCCTGTCGGGCAACCCGCGACCGTTACCGCCCGGGTCAGCTGCACCGCGACCTTCTCCGACGTCGCACTGCCCGGTATGCCCGGCACCGTGTCGCTCAACGCGTCCTTCACCAGCCCGTTGGACACCTACCGGAGCAGAGCATGACCGCGCTCAGCCGCCGGCTGGGCGACGACGATGGTCGGGTCACCATCTGGTTCGCCGTCCTCGCGCCGGCATTCCTCGCCTTGATCGGCCTCGTCGTCGACGGCGGCGCCAAGGTACGGGCATACCAACGCGCGGACAACATCGCCGCCGAAGCGGCCCGCGCTGGCGGACAAGCCATCAAGGCCGGGCAGGCCATCGACGGTGGCACCAAGGAGATTGACCCCTCGGTCGCAGCCACCGCCGTCCAGGCCTACCTCGACGACCTCGACGGAGTCACGGGCACCGTCACCGTCGACCGCGCCCAGCAACTCACCGTCACAGTCACCGTCACCTACAACCCGATCCTGCTCGACCTGTTCGGCGGGGGAGTAGGCACGACGGCCACCGGCCGGGCGACCGCGACCCTGATCGCTCAATAGCAGCCCGCGAAGGAGCAACCGTGGCACGCACCGCACCCACGACCGGCCGTGGTCGGCAGGTCCTCGCCGGCATCGGCGCCCTCGCCGTGGTCGCGCTGGTCGTCGCCCTGCCGGTTCTCCTCGTCTGGGCCGCCGGCAATCCGTTGCCCGGGGTCGGCGGTTGGCTGACCGCACTCGCCGACGATCCGGGCACCGCCGCCGACCAGATCTGGCAGGCGCTGACCAGCCGGGACGACGGAGACCTGTTCCTGCAGACGTTGGCGCTGATCGGCTGGGCCGCAGCGGTACTGGCCGCGTGGAGCTGGGTCACATTCCTGGCCGCACTGGTCGTGGAGACCGTCGCGCAACTGCGGGGACGACGGCGCGGGCGGGTCCCGCGCAACACTGCCCGAATCCCTGGGACGCGATTGCAACATCGAGCTGCAGCGGCGCTGGTGGCCGCCGTCCTCGGGGCGCTCGCCGCGCCGACCCTGGCATCGGCCGCGGTGCCCGCCGCCATCGCCAGCCCTGCCGTGGCCGCCCCCAGCCACTCGAGTGCAGAGAAGGTGGCACCGCGTACGGCCGCACCGACGCAAGCCCCGGCCCGCACCGGGTACCTGGAGCACTCGGTGGAGCGCGGGGAGAACCTGCTCGACATTGCCGAGCGGTACAACGTGTCCTGGCAGCGTCTGGCCGAGGCCAACCAGGGTCTTTCCCAGCCGGACGGGCGGAGCCTCCAGCCGGGCAACACCCGGATCTACGCGGGCTGGACCCTGCGGATTCCAGGGGTCACCTCCCCGACCGTCAGCACCACGTCGGCGCAGGCGCCGGCCGCAAGGAGCGGACCACTGGTCTACGAGGTGGCGCGGGGCGATTGGCTGGCCGGCGTCGCCGAGCGCTTCCTCGGTGACGCCGACCGTTACTCCGAGATCGCGGCGATCAACCCAGGTCTTGAGCGGCGTGACCACCGGTTCCCGCACCACATTGAGCGCGGATGGCGCATCGCCCTGCCCCAGGATGCCCGCGATCGTGGCCCCGCTGACCACGCTCAAGGCCGGATCATGGCTGGCGAACGCACCCAGCCGGGCCCGAGCGCTCCCAAAGGTGACAACCGGCCGACGGCGCCCCGCCCACCAACCGGCGCCGAGAGCCAGCAGGGTGTACCCGCCCCACCGGCGCCGGCGCCGGCTCCGGCAACGCCGGATCGTCCGAGCGAGTCCCCTGCCGTAACTCCATCCGCCTCGGCCAGCCCGCCGAGGGCGTCCGAACCGCCGGCCACGGCACGCCCGACCGACGATTCAGCGACCTCAGTATCGGACCATCGCTCCGATCAGCCAGCGGAGGACAGTGACAGCGATGTCGACGAGGCGATCGTCCTGGGCTCGCTTGCCGGCGCAGGACTGCTCTCCGCGCTGCTGCTCACCGCAGTGATCCGTCTACGCAGCCGCCAACGTCAGCACCGTCGGCCCGGCCGCCGGCTCCCGCACCCCCGCGGCGGCGCCACGGAACGAGCGCTGCGCGTGGCCGAGCAGCCGGCCGACGTCGACCGGCTGGACCTCGCCCTGCGCAGTTTGGCCGCCGTACTGGCCGAGCGGGAACAGCCCCTGCCGGACATCGCCGCTGCGTGGATCGTCGACCAGGCCGTCACGGTCGTGCTCACCGAGCCCGGCCCAGAGCCGCCCGCACCCTGGATCGACGACCGCGGGCACTGGACCCTGCCCGGAGACGCCAGCATGCCTACCGTCACCGAGCAGTTGGCTCCGCTGCCCACCCTCGTCGCCGTAGGATCCCGGCCCGGTCGACACCTGCTGCTCGACCTCGAACGCCTCGGCAGCCTCACCCTCGCTGGCGACCGCGAGCGCACCCTCGCGCTGCTGCGTTACCTCGCCTGCGAACTGGCCTGCAACGCCTGGTCCGACGAAGTCGAGGTCATCGTCACCGGCTTTCCGGCGCAGGAGACCGAACTGCTGATCGCCCTCAACCCGGACCGGGTGCGCGTGGTCCCGTCGGTCGGTGAGGCCGCGACGCGGTTGCGGCGCCGCGCCGCAGCGGTGACAGCAGCCCTCAACGCGTCTGGAGCAGCCGACACCTTTGCCGGTCGCATCACCGACCTCGGCGAGGCGTGGGCGCCTCAGGTGCTACTCGTTGCCGATCCGAACGAAGACGACCTCGGCGTGCTCGACGAGCTCGGAGAGGAGCTGCGAAACACGGGCCGGTGCGCCGTCGCCGTGGCGAACACGACCAGGGCCCGCGCGACCGCTGGCCCGAACACCGCCATCATCGACGAGGACGGCCTGCTGCACCTCGCCCTGCCGTTTCTCCTCGTCGAGGGCAACGCGGCAGGACTACCCGTACGGGAGCTGGAGCCGCTCGCCGAGATCATGGCGCAGGCGCGGGCTGCCACGGACGAGCGGACCCCGCCGGCCGCCGAGCCGGAAGCGTGGGCGGACGGCACCGACGCCGCCGGCTCGGTGCTCAACCTGTTCACTGCGGGCGAGCCCACGGCGGCAGCAGGATCCGATGACGCAGAGGCGGCCCCTGCCGATACGTCTGCTCCGGTGGATCCCATCGTCGCTGTGCCTCGCATCGAGCGCATCCGTACGGTCGCCACCGTTCCCCCACGCGAGGTCACCGCCGCGATCCGCCAGCGTCGCCGTCAAGCCGACCCGCAGCTTGATTCGGACCTACGGGCCTGGCGCGAGCAGGACAAGACCCGTCCCCGCATCAGCCTCCTCGGGGCAGTCGCGGTCGACGCGCCCGGCCCGGTGCCCGACCAGCGCCGCCGGTTCCACGCGGAACTCATTGTCTACCTGGCTCAGCGCGGTGCCCGCGGAGCATCCGCCGAGCAGCTCACCGACGCGTTGTGGCCCGACCAGCAGGTCAAGGACGCCAGCCGCCGGGTCGCCATCACCCGGGCCCGTCGGTGGCTGGGGGAGACCCCGGACGGCACCGCCTGGCTGCCCGAGATGGGGTCCGATCGGCTCTACCGGCTGAAGTCGGGCTATCTGCTGGACTGGCACCTGTTCCGTCGGCTGCGAAGCCGCGGCGAGAGTCGTGGCGCTGCCGGAGTCAAGGATCTACGAGCCGCATTGGAGCTCGTTCGGGGCGTACCACTCGACGGAGCCGAGCGCGCGTACGCAGCCGGCGCCCGCAACCCCTTCACCTGGTTGCCCGAGTCCGACATCTACCCGGGTCATCTCACTTCCGCGATCGTGGACACCGCCCACGAACTCGCCGAGCTCTACCTCGACGCCGGTGATTCCACCGGCGCGCGCTGGGCCGTACAGCAAGCCTGGCTGGCCGATCCGGAGCGTGGCGACGACGGGCCCTGGCACGACATCATGCAAGTTGCCCACGCCGAGGGACGCACCGCGGAACTGCGCAATCTCCTGGGGGAGTTGATGCGGGTCCGCGAGGCCGAAGTGCCCGAGGACCTGGCACCGGTCACGTACGCCCTGCTGCGCGAGCTCCTGCCGGATCTGCTCGCTGCCAGCAGCACCGGATAGATCGAATGCGCAAATTGACCGATGGGCGCGGCGGACCGAGACCGCGAACCGAATGTTGCACCACCGACCGAACGGAGTGAACGGCCTTGCTGACATCGAACGAAGCTGGCGGCATGGAGTACATCGAGGCAACGAGGAGGATTGGCGCTGGCTTGGTCGAGGCTGCAGACGACACCACTGCGGCAGCAGCCGTCCAGCTGGCGATCGAGGCGTGGAAGCGCCTGGCCGGAACCGACCTCGCCTGGGACCACTGCGGCCTGGAACTGCTCGACATCCGCGCCCGGCTGTACTCGGAATACGACGACGTGGTCGTGGACGCTGCGGCGCCGGTCCGCGATGACGCCGAGACCCGGCTGGCCGTGACGACGTTGCTGGAGCAACTCGCGCGGTACCACGAGCGTCTGGCCGCCGACGATCATGAGGGCCTGGCTCGGCGGCTCAGCCACGACGCCGGCGCCCAGCAGCTACGGCGTGCGGCGGCGGCCCTGGCATGACCGTTGGCCACTGGTACCGGGAGGCGTACCAGGCCCTGCGTGTGGCCGCTACGGCAATGGGACAGCGGCCCGCCGACAGCGCGGCCGACATCAACGCCGCCGTCATCGCCAGGTCTGCCGTCTACGCGCAGTTGGCCCGAGCGACCGAACTGCTGGTCGGCGCCCGACCGGCAGCGGAGGTACCGGATCGGGCCGGCGCCTCGACCATCCTGAGGCGACGCGGGCAGCGACTGACCCAGCTCTACGTCGGGCTTCGGGCTGCCACGATCGTCGACCGGCAGTTTCCACCGTCTCCCGTCGCAGTGACCGCCGAACCGGCACGCTCGCTGCACCGAGCTGCTGACGCAGTCGCCGTGATCGGTGACATCCTCGCCAGCCACGTTCCGCCAGGGCAGGGACCCCGAACACCGGAAGGGCTCGCGATTCGAGCCGGCGGGGGTGTCCAGTCAGGTATCGCCGAGATCGCCAGGCTCACCTCGAACGCGGTCATCGTCGACATCGCGCTGCCCGGATGGCTCAACCACGGGCGCGGACACCTGGCCGAGATTTACCGCCCGGCGGCGGAGACCGCCAGGTGGACCGCCAGCAGCGGCCTGGGGGGAATCGCCCGGGAACTGATCGCCGCTGGGCGAGGGCAGCCACCGCTGGACGGACTCGACATCGCCCGCTCCCCGCTGAATCCCGCGCCCAGCGTCCATAGCGTCGACGATGCGGTCGCTGCCATGGCCGCCGCGCGGAGCTCGATGTGGCAGAACCCGGGGCAGGTGACGGGAGCTCATCTGCAGCTTGGAACCCAGCTCGGCCTGGCCGTGCACATCCTGGTCAGCGGCGGTGCCCCGAGGATGGTGGGCGGTTGGCGACAGGCGGCCATCGCGGCCGCCGACCTGCGGGCCACCCCGCCGGTCGGTGCGGGCCGCGACGCTGCCGCTGAGCTGGCCGAAGTCCTGCGCTGGGCGCGAACGCAAGCAGCCGTCGGCGGTGACGGGCACGCGCAGCTGCGCGACAAGCAGGTCGTACGCCTCAACTCCGAGCTTCCGTTCCTGGCAGCCACCCTTCACCGAGGGCTGTCCGCCGCCCTTCGGCGAGGCGAATTGTTCGTCAAAGCGGAGGTGCCCTTGGTGCGTCCAGCCGGCTCGCTCGTCTTCCGTGCCGCCAAGCGATGGCGGTCAGCCGCCAGCGATGACGATGTGGTGCAGGACCTGAACTGTGGGCTGGCGCAGCGGCAGCAGCCAGACAACGACGGTAGAGGGACCGTGGCGCGGGCGTTTCCTCGCCCTCCGCGACCGAGAGCTTCGATGGCCCAGACACCGACCCGAGCAGCCGATGCAGTGCCGGGACAAGGTCGCCGCCGAACGCGATGACGCCCAAGAAGCGCTTCGTGTCGGGTGGGTGACCGCACGCCATGATCCATTGACGCTGTTGATCTCGGTCGAGTACGGTTCGTGTTCGCAAAATAGCCGAATGACGTTCAACGGGGGAACATGACCGGCTTCCACGTAGATCCGGCCGGCCTGAACGGGTTGTACAACGTGCTGCACCGGGCATCCGGCGATGTCGGCGACACGCTCACGTACGTGCAGCGTCATTGCGACCTGACTTTTGCCGAGGAAGGTCTGCTGGTCATCTTCGCCAGCCCGCACAAGCTGGTGTACGACCGGATGACGCAGGGGCTACAACGGCTGGAGACGGTCAGTCGGAGCGCCGCCACGCAGATCAACCTCGCCCAGCGCCACTACTCCACCTCGGACGCGAAGGCGGCAAGCCGGATCGACCAGACCTATCCGGGCGCGAAAGACCCGGCGGTCATGTGGAGCGCGCTCACCACCGGCCGCCCCGACCTGTGGCCCACGGCTCCTCGGTCTCCCTTCGCTGATGTAGCCGAGCCAACAAAGCACCTGGTGTCGCCCAACTACGCGACCGCGGTCGAGATGTGGAAGATCAACCCGCTCGCGGATCTGATCAGCCCTGCTGCCTGGCTACGCCAGGTCAGCGTGTGGCTGTTCGGGTACGACCCCTTCGAGGACTGGAGCAAGCAGCTCAGCGGCGACTGGGACGCCTACATTCACTGCGCTGCAGCCTGGCGGATCATCGGCAATGCGCTACTCGATGTCGGCCGCAATCTCGTCACCACCGCAGGGGACGTACCGGACGTCTGGCGCGGCCGGGCCGCAGAAGCCGAACAGGAGTTCCAGCTCAGGCTCGGGAATGCGGCCATGGCCTTGCACCCGATCTGCGACCAGTACGCGGAGCTCTACACCAAGGCTGCCGTGGCTGCCAAGCACCTCTTCGATGTGGTCAGCGGCCTGATCGCGAAGCTCATCGACGTCCTGATCGTCATCAACCTCGCCTCAGCTGTCGGCACGGCGACGATCGAGACGGGGGTCGGGCCAGTCATCGGTTACGGCGTGGCTGCCTACTACGCCTGGCAGGCGTACGACCTCTACAACGAGATCTCGACCTTCTACGGCAACGCCGAGGCCACCTTCAAGGGCATCGCCGGAACCATTGGCATGATCCAGGCAAGCGCGGCCGTCTCCGCGCTTCCCGACCTCAAGCCCTATCAGCACCCCGGACAGCAGGGATAGGCCATGACCGACGAGATCCACCGCCAACCGCTGGCCCGCGCGGTCCTGACGACGCTCGCCAGGAACCGCAGCGGCGACGACCCACTGGGCTCGCTGGCCCGCACCGTCCTCAACGGCGAGACGGACCTGCGTACGGCGGCGGCGTTCTCCTGGCACGGCCGGGCGCTAAACGACGCCTTCACGGCGTCGCTGTGCGAGCGGGAGGCCCTCGGCCGGGAGGAGCGCGCCGAATGGGAGCGGCAGGCGCAGCAGCTTCGTGACGCGGGTGCGGCGCTGACCGTCGAAGTGAAGCCTCTGGGCGGCGCCACCAGCGAGGACCGGCAGGAGCGGCGGTGAACGCCGGCATGCGATGGAGACTGGCCGTCCCGCTAATCGGTCTGAGCCTGCTGATGGTGGTCCCAGCCGTCTATGGCACCTGGATGTTCTGGTCCGATTTTGGAAACACCTACCGGTTGCTCAGCGTGGTCATCTGCCTGGCCCTGCTGGCGCAGCTGGCGTTGGCGGTGTCGATCGGCGTACGGCCGACCCACGATGTGCCCTGGCTGCGGATCGGACTGATCGCGGTCACATTTTTGGTGGCCTGCGGTGTTGCTGCGGTGCGGAGGTCGGTCTGAAGATTGGGGAGTGGGGGTGCCTACCTCACCTGCAAACCCGCTTCCCGCCTATCACTGCGGCGGCTACCTCAGCCGTGGCGATGAATTCGGCGGCAGAGAGTGCACCCAGGGCAGCACGGTGGGCAGCGCCTCATGCACCGGGGCCGGATCGCGTCGTGCCACGCTGGCCATCTGGCCGGTAGTCAGGTCCACCACCTCGTTCTCGCGCGGTGTCAGGGCTGGCGGGCCAGGCCGATGGTGGCGGCGAGGCGGGTGACGTCGGCGGGGGTGGGGCCGGCGCGGAGCACGGCGGTCAGCGCGGCGCGGGCGGCGGGGCGGAGGCGGGTTTCCGCGGGGGCGATGTGGTCGGCGGTAAGCAGGGCACGTCCGGCACCGTGGTGGTCGCCGAGGGCGAGTTGGGCGCGGGTGATGTCGATGAGGTGGCCGGCGCGGTGCTCGGCGGGGAGCCGGTGCCAGGCGTCGGTGTGGGTGGCGCGGAGATGGGTGGCGATGGCCAGGTCGTTGTCGCCGAGGCAGGTGGCAATCAGCGCGCGGGCGAGGTCGACCACGACCGGCCCGAAGCCGCCGTCGTGGCCGTGGTCGCTGGCCAGGCAGGCGGCCCGGTCGGTGAGGCTGCTGGCGGTGGTGGCGTCGCCGTAGGTGGCGGCGGCGAGGGCGGCCTCGATCAGCAGGGTTCCGGTGAGGGCGGCTTGCTCCGGTGGGTCGTCGGGGGACTGCGCCGGGCCGAGTTGTTCCACGGCGGTCATGGTGACGGCCATGGCCAGGCGGCCACGTTGCAGGGCGCGTAGTGCCTGCGCGAGGCCGACCACGGCGACGGCGGTACGCCGCGGGTCGCCGCTGGCGGTGGTCATCGCCCGGTCGGCGGCGAGCCAGGCCAGGTCGGGTTCGCCGAGCTTGACCAGGACCTGGGCGGCGAGGCGGTATACCCGTACCAGAAGGTCCGGGGTGGGCGCGGGCACGCCGGCCGCGATCTGGCGAGCGTTGGCGAGCAGGTCGGGCAGGATCCGCAGCACCTGGGGGTACTGGGCATGGTGGTAGGCGGTGTGCGCGTAGGCGACCTGCCGGTCAAGGTCGGCCAGGCTGGTGCTGGTGGCGGGGGTGTCGTAACGGGCCAGCGCCTCCCGGATTCGTTCCACGGCGGCAGCCACCTCGGTGGCCGTGGCCTGGTGGGCGTTGCGGCCGACCAGGGCGCCGGTGGCGACCCCGAGGACTCCGGCGACAGTTTCGATTACCGACAGCCGATCGAGGTTGCGTACGCCGCGTTCGACCTTGTCGACCCAGCTTTTCGACTTGCCGATCCGGTCGGCGAAGACCTGCTGGCTCATCCCACGGCGGACCCGTAGTTGCGCGACCCGCCGGCCTATCGGCAGCTCACGACGCTCCCGCCGGCCGGGGCCGTTCACCGCCGCACCGCCGGGGGAGTGGCGTCGGTGGACTCACCGCAGCGCGGACACCACCGTGACTTCACCTTGAACGCGAACAACCCCGCCAGAAACCCCAGCAGTACGGCGCCAACCACCATCATCACCGCCTCGACAACCACGGGATCCTCACCTCCCGCAAGGTCCGCACGCCGAACACACCGCTGGCGCGTGAGCGCGACCGCTCATCTGCATTGCCGGTGCAGGGCCATCAGAGCCGCATCGGGTACGGGTGACGCGTCGCCGTGACAGCACCGGCGTCGAGGTGCCTCCGTTGGATGGCTCGCAAGGAGAAATGAGAGGTGGATGATCCCGGTATAAGAGGTATTGCGTCACGCCTTCAGGATCGCATCCCCCCGTCGGGCTAGTCAACCGGCAATAGCCAAAAGGATAGAGCGGAACTGCCTACGTTCGAAGGTGTGGACCGTGGGCCAGGCCGCTTGATGGGGCCTTACGAGATCGCGCAGCGTCTCAACGTCTCGCGGCAACGGTTCCAGCAGCTTGCCCGGTACCCCACCTTCCCGAAGCCTTACCAGGAGCTACGGGGGATGAAGGTGTGGTTGGCCGAGGACATCGAGGACTGGATCGCCAAGTACCGACAACCTCGACCCACGGACGAAGACTGACGGCCGAGGCCCGTCAATAGCATCGGCCTACCGCTGCAGCTGCTGTCTAGCCGTCCGGCAGTGCGGTGAAGGCACCGGGCGACCGGGCGACGATGCAGGGGTGCTGTGACCTGAGGGCGCGGCGCCTCCTGGCCGAGCGCCTCGCCAGACGGGGTGCATTGCTATTGACTGATGAGCGAGGCCAGGCCGCCAGCGTCGGTCATCGCCGTGCGAAGTCGCGTCTGAGCCTCGATGAACCAGGTCACGTACTCGGCCCAGTCCTCACTGTTCCCGATGCCTCCTTCCCGGTACTGCGCGATGCGGCAACCCTTCCTGCCCTGCAGCGGTTCGTACGACAGGGTGTTTCCGAAAGTCGGCTCTAGCTTGGCGCGGGCGGCGGCGAAACGCGCGTCGTTGACCGCGGGATCGGGGTCTTGAAAGAAGATCTCGCTCGACAGCCCCGACCGGCTGAACGTGCACGCGTACGAGATGCCGCTCATGCCGGCGGGCAGGGGCTGCCAGTTCTGCGGCGAGCCCTTGACCGACGTCGTCCACCCGAGCTTGCGGTCATGGACCGCCTCCAGGAATCTCGTCCAGAACTCCTGGTAGGCCAACGCTCGATCGCTCGCCGCAGTGTCGCCCTTGGCGATCGCCTTGACCTTCTTGCCCCAGTCGTTCGGCTGCACGACCAGGCGCATGAGGGGCGCCGGCGCCGACTCGCCGATGCGTACCGCGCTGATCTCGATTCCGAAGAACCGCGTGGTCTCGTCCGTGCGGGTGTTGAGCCAGTCCAACGCGGCCCTATGCTCTTCACGGAACTCGGTCGCGATCCACACCACGTTGACCGGATCCGTCCCACCGGCGTAGGTCAGCAACTGCCCCAGATGGCCGTGGTCCGTCCTCGTCAGCTGGTTCTCGATGATTACCGTTTCGTTCGTTGCCTCATCGACACCAATCAAATCCAGCGAGAATCCGCCCACCGGGTGCTCGGCTGACGACAGCACCAGGTCCATGCCGAGCAGTTCGCCGAGCACGTCCGCGTTCGCCAGCAACCACGGCGTGAAGGTGTGCGCCTCGTGCTTCCAGACTTGCCGCACGTCGAGCAGTTCGAGCTTGCCGAGCGTGGGCAGTCCCTCGCTGGCGTCTACAAAGGTCATATCGCCGACCGTATCGGCTTGAGGCCCATCCTGACGTCCCAAGTCCGCTTCTTGGCGATGGCATCGCAGGGTCGACCGTCACGAGGCCGATGAAGCCTCTCGATCGGGCATCCAGGCGAGGATGTCCAGCAGGCGTACGTCCGAGAGGCGATCCGCCGCCTCGGCGACCAGCGGATCGTCGTGGTGGCGCGCGGCGGACCGAGACCAGGAACCGAATGTTGCACCACCGCCCGAACGGAGTGAACGGCCTTGCTGACATCGAATGAAGCCGGCGGCGTGCGCGGGGAGCAGACATTCCCCTGCTCACCCGTACATCACCGAGCCGGACCACCCCCGCGTGCGCGGGGAGCATGGCGGGACGCCGATCCTGGAAGACGACATGGACGGACCACCCCCCGCGTGCGCGGGAAGCAGCGGACCGCTACAACCCGCCGGTCGCCCTGACCAGGACCACCCCCGCGTGCGCGGGGAGCAGCGACGGGGCCGTGTGTCCAGGTTGGTACGTACGGGACCACCCCCGCGTGCGCGGGGAGCAGGCGGTGGGGGACGGGCTCAACGACCTGCCGCTGGGACCACCCCCGCATGCGCGGGGAGCAGCCACCCGGCTTGGTCGGGCAGCTGCACATCGGAGGACCACCCCCGCGTGCGCGGGGAGCAGCCCCTGCGGGCTGGGATGTCGCCGGAGGAGATCGGATCACCCCCGCGTGCGCGGGGAGCAGCCCTTCAGCACGCCCTGCGAGCGCAGACCCCAGGATCACCCCCCGCGTGCGCGGGGAGCAGCGCGGCTGACCTGACCGCTTCGGTCCCGCCCGGGGATCACCCCCACGTGCGCGGGGAGCAGCGCACCCGGTCCACCGGGCCGCCCATGGCGATGGGATCACCCCCGCGTGCGCGGGGAGCAGCTCTACAAGCGCAAGGACAGCCCGGAAGGCGTGGGATCACCCCCGCGTGCGCGGGGAGCAGGCGCAGACGACGCCGGGACCGAGCATCGCCCGCGGATCACCCCCGCGTGCGCGGGGAGCAGATAAAACGGGGCGAGCGCGTAAAACGCTGCTATGGATCACCCCCGCGTGCGCGGGGAGCAGGCCGCCTTGATGATCGGGCCGACGTCGTTGGCGGGATCACCCCCGCGTGCGCGGGGAGCAGGGCGGCGTCGGACGGCGTCACGATGGTGCCTGCGGATCACCCCCGCGTGCGCGGGGAGCAGATCGCGTCGAAGGGCTTGGTGCCGCGCTCTTGGGGATCACCCCCACGTGCGCGGGGAGCAGGCGTTTCCGGTCACGTAGGGGGTGGGGGCGCAGGGATCACCCCCGCGTGCGCGGGGAGCAGCTTGAACTGCACCGGGTTGGACTGGACGCGGGCCGGATCACCCCCGTGTGCGCGGGGAGCAGCTTGAACTGCACCGGGTTGGACTGGACGCGGGCCGGATCACCCCCGCGTGCGCGGGGAGCAGCTGCGCGCGCAGGTGGAGGCGAGCACCGTCGAGGGATCACCCCCGCGTGCGCGGGGAGCAGTTCGCCACGGTCGGCGTCCACGACTTCGCAGCGGGATCACCCCCGCGTGCGCGGGGAGCAGCCACGACGCTTGGGGTTTGGCGATCGGCAACGCGGATCACCCCCGCGTGCGCGGGGAGCAGTAGATGGCGGTGACGGCCTTGTCCTGCGTGAGCGGATCACCCCCGCGTGCGCGGGGAGCAGACGTCGAAGAACAGGCCGGTAGCCGAGGATGGAGGATCACCCCCGCGTGCGCGGGGAGCAGACGACGTAACGCCGGAGCGGCCGGAGCTGGGTGGGATCACCCCCGCGTGCGCGGGGAGCAGAGCCGGGGCACGACGAGCCCCTCGGCGGTCCGCGGATCACCCCCGCGTGCGCGGGGAGCAGAGACGCGGGCGCCCACGGGTGCCGGCATGGTCAGGATCACCCCCGCGTGCGCGGGGAGCAGTTCCGTCTACCGCGTCGTTAGTCCATCCGCCCAGGATCACCCCCGCGTGCGCGGGGAGCAGGGCACCACCGACTTCGACACCTGGGCGGCCACCGGATCACCCCCGCGTGCGCGGGGAGCAGGAACCCGGGCGATCTCGGCCTCGGTGGCCCCCCGGATCACCCCCGCGTGCGCGGGGAGCAGGACCCCTGGGGAGAGTTCGAGGAAGACCAGGCGGGATCACCCCCGCGTGCGCGGGGAGCAGCGGAACAGCCCTGACCATCACCGGTCACCTCCGGGATCACCCCCGCGTGCGCGGGGAGCAGTTGTCCGCGGCCTCTTTCGCCCGGGTGATCCCGGGATCACCCCCGCGTGCGCGGGGAGCAGACGACGTGGACCGAGTTCCTCGACGACGGCAAGGGATCACCCCCGCGTGCGCGGGGAGCAGGCAACCGCGCCGAGGGTCGCGGGCACGAACCGCGGATCACCCCCGCGTGCGCGGGGAGCAGGGCACCGGCTTCCGCACGGCCCGGCTCAACGCGGGATCACCCCCGCGTGCGCGGGGAGCAGCCGCCGCCGTGAGGCAGCAGGGAGGGCGCAGTCGGGATCACCCCCGCGTGCGCGGGGAGCAGTCCATCGGCAGGCCGCCGTGGATGACCTCCGTCGGATCACCCCCGCGTGCGCGGGGAGCAGCGGAACACGGTCACGCCGTCGCGGCCGGTGGCGGGATCACCCCCGCGTGCGCGGGGAGCAGCGCTCGATCTCCTTGATGCTGATGCGGCGGTCCGGATCACCCCCGCGTGCGCGGGGAGCAGGACAAGTTCCGCGCCATCGTCGCCGCCCTCGGCGGATCACCCCCGCGTGCGCGGGGAGCAGTCCCGCACGAGGTGCCCGGCGCCGGCACGGTGAGGATCACCCCCGCGTGCGCGGGGAGCAGGTCAACTCGGGCGCCGGGACGACCGGCCGTGCCGGATCACCCCCGCGTGCGCGGGGAGCAGGCGGTCGCCACGGTCCGGTAGATCGACTGGTACGGATCACCCCCGCGTGCGCGGGGAGCAGACTTGCTGACCTGCGGCGCTAAAGATCAACAGGGCGGTTTTTCTTCGCTTTGGCCCGCAAGATCGTCCCTTCGGAAATGGAGGCTGAATCGACGAGACCCTAAGTGCAGCGTAGCGGGCGTGCGACCAGGGCGCTGGGGCGAGTTTGCCTCGGTGACGTCGGAGCCGCAGGCTCGAGGTCGTACAGCGCTGCACGCATCCGGCTGTGGCTGATGAGCAGCAGCTCAGAGGGAGCGTACGAGTGACCGGTCGTGGTCATACATCTCTTCTCGATCACCCATTGGCTACCGCTCGGGGGACGGAGCCGATCAGGCGGGCGCGGTCAGCACGGAACGGCTGAGGCGGCGAGTAAGCGGACGTGTTCACCGCCGACGGTGCGTGCATTCGCGCGTTCGAGGTCATCCGTATGCCTGGGGAGCAGTCACCCAACACGGCGAGGAGCTGCTTGCCAGGGGTCCGTGTCCCGCTGCATTAGAGGTACGTCGGTCTCCTGCTGCGGGCATGTCGAGGCGACGGCTCACTCGGCATGGCTGTTCAGGCTGGGAGGTCGAGGGCGCCTGCGGTGAGGCCATCGCTGATCTCGCGGGCTAACGCGGCTCCGGTCATCGCTGCCCGGTCAAGGGCGGTGCTGAACTCGATGAGTCGGCAGAAGGCCTGTCCGTATGCCTGCTGCTGGTCCAACGGCAGCACGGGGATGGCGAGTCGCTTGATGTCGATGCGTAGGGCGCTGTTGGCGGTGCTGGAGGCTCGACCGGCGATACGCAGGTTGTCTGTATGGGAGATGACGCCAGCGACGAACCACGGATCGAAACAGGTCGTGTCGACGCGTAACAGCTGAACGCCCGGCCCTAGTTCGGCTCCGACTTGTTCAGGAGTGGCGACCCGGGCGCTGATCTTGTTGCCGATGATGGGGATGAGGATGTCGTTGGTGCGTACCTGCGGTCCTGGGGCGTCGTTCGCGGCGCGGGCCGTCGAGCCGGTTGCGGGGCCGCCGGACAGGACATCAGTGGCGGTCAGGGTCGTGGCGGTGGTGGTTGCGCTGGTTGATCGAGTACGCGAAGTTGCGCGTTGCACGGAGAAGCTGCCAGACCGGATCAGGTCGGCAACGTCGGCTTGGGGAGCGGCGTGTAGCGGTGCGGTCTGCGCCTGTCGTACTGCGGGCAGGGCCTGTCGTATGTGGTTGAGGAGTTGGTCGAAGTCGCTGATCCTGGCGATGATCTGGGCTGGGTCGGCGGTGAGGTTGCTGGCCTGCGGCAGGTAGCGTTGCGGGGTCAGGTCGACCTGGTCGTCGAGCACTTCGATGGCGGGTACCGCGCGGTGGACGCCGGGCACTTGGGCGTAGTCATCGGATAGGTAGGCACGCCAAGCCTCTCCGACTGTGTCGGAGAGGCTTCGTGTCGTCGATGCGGCAGTGGTGTCGACCACGAGCAGGTCGCCGGCGTGTGGCTGCTGCGGGTCGGGCTGGGTGAGTACCCAGACGTGCAGTCCGATGCCGGTCGGTGGCATCAGGCCGGCGGGGAGAGCGATGACCCCGCGGAGCGCTCCGTGGCGGATCAGTTCGGCGCGGACGCGGCGGCCGGCTGGACGCGACGCGGCGGCGGGGGGCATGAGCACGACGGCGGTGCCGCCGGGGGAGAGGTGGGCCAGGGCGTGCTGTACCCAGGCGAGTTCGGGTTCGGTGCGCGGGGGTAGGCCGTAGGTCCAGCGAGGATCGTAGGCGAGGCGGTCGTGACCCCAGTCATGAATGCCGAACGGGAAGTTGGCCACGACGACGTCGGCTCGCAGGTTGGGCATGGCGTCAGCGAGCAGGCTGTCGCCGACGTGCACGATGGGAGGCTCCGTGGGATGGCCAGCGCGTTGGGCGCGCAGATGCACGAACCAGAGTCGCAGCAGAGTTATCAGGGCGTACTGCGGCTTGATCTCCTGCGCGTAGCACCTTGTGACGCTCGCGCTCTGTAGGGCCCGGTCGGCGGCCATCCGCAGGATCGATCCGGTGCCGCTGGTGAAGTCGAAGGTGCGGGCCCCGGAGCCGGCGACGGTCAGCATTATGTCGGCGACGCTGTCTGGTGTGCCGGCGAGCCCGGAGAGCGAGTGGGCCGAGGCCACGTACTGGCTGTGCAGGTATTCGAAGGCGGACTCCGGGTCCTGCTCCGAGCTGAGCTGGTTGGCCGTGTGTAGCAGGGTGGCGAGCTGGGGGGTCCACTGATTGGGCAGTAACTCGCCGACCATCTCGGCTAGGCCGGGGTCGAGCGTGCGTAGGTGGGTGACGAGCTGACGTGGGGTGAGCAGGCTGTCGCCAGTGGGCTCGGTCTGTTCGGAGCGGACGAGTAGGTATGCGCCGGTGATGTTGAGTGCGTCGCTGATTTGCGCTGCGGGTTGGTAGCTCTCGATGTGTCTCCAGGCCCACTGCTCGGTGCCGGCTTGGTGTAGCCGACCGTGCTGGTGGAGCCATTGCTCTACCGCCCGGGCATCGAATGACGGGCTGGTCGGGGTGCCGCCTACGGGGGTGGGGAAGTCTGCGTACCGGCGACGCCAGTTACTTACCGCGGCCCTGCCGACATTGGCCAGCCGCGCGATGCCGCTGGCTGTCAGGGTGGCCTCGCTAGGGGCCGTGCTCGACTCTCTCGTCACGCGTGAACGCTACCACGGAAATCGCTCTTGTGTAGCCTGTTCACAGGCGCTAACGTCGGCAGTGTCGATCCGAGTCCTTGGAGGAGTCATGCCACGTCGTGGGCGCAGCACCACCGTCGGAAAGTTCGCGAAGTTCTACCAGGACCGTCGGGTGTCTGAGATCCGGGTGCTCGGGGAGGTGCTGCGTCGTGAACAGCACGCGGCGCCCCGTGTGGAGCCAAGAACGCAAGACACGCAGGCGAGCCCCGTGGCCTGCTGACCCGACCCTCAACCAATCGACGACCGAAGGAGGACCATGAACACCCTTGCTCGCAACTGCGCTGTCAACCGCCCAGTCTCCAACCTTTGCTCCGGTCGCATACGTGTGTGGCGGTGCGCGGCGGTATCGGCCCGAATCGATGGATGCCACGCCGGTCCAGGCGTATGCGCGAGTGCGCCTTGACCCCGTCGTCGGTGCTGCCATCGCTGACGCCTACATGGCCGCGCCGCCCAGCGAGGAGCGTGCCTTTGCCGCCTACGCCGCGTTCTGCCGGGAGACCGTGCGGCAGTATCACTTCATGGTGGGCCGGGTCGAGTTCGGTGGCCTGGGCGTGACGGTGCGGGTGGTGGACGAGGACCCGTACGAGGAGGTCGACTCGATGGTCGACGATGTGCGGCACCGTCAGCTGAAGGTATGGGCCAGCGCGGCCAGCGGTAACCCGCACCCGTATCTCAGTGACGGCGAGAACGACATGTTCCGTGCGGTCCACGACGTGTTCGGGCACGTGGGCAGCGGCCGCGGGTTCGACCGGCACGGCGAGGAGGCGGCCTGGTTGAAGCACAGCAGCATGTACTCGCCGCTGGCGCGTCGCGCTCTGGCAACCGAAACGCGTGGCCAGAACTGCGCCCAGATCTTCCACTATCGGGGCGGTCGCTTCCCTGCGCAGAAGGCGGTGCTGTTGCCTCGGTTGTTCAGTGATCCACGTCTGGTACGTGTCGTGCGCGCTCGCGTGGCGAAGGCCGTTCCTTGCTGAGTCGTTCGATCTCTTGACGCAGTTCCACCACCGCGAAGTGTTCCGGTCCGTCCACCTGGGCGCGGCTGTGCATCAGGCTTTTGAGCTGGCGCAGGGCACGGTCGTGCTCGCCGAGCGGCACGTGGGCGCGGGCGGCGCGCAGGCGGAGGTCGAATACCAGAGGGTGACTATCGCCGTGGCTCCGCGCGTGATGATCGGCGAGCTGCCGCCACTGCCGGGCGGCAGCTCGGAATTCGCCGGCGGCCTGCAGTTGTTCCGCCTGTTTCGAGGCCTGTTCCACGTCGAATTCGAGGGGGCCGATCGTCGACGTCACTACCGGGCGAGCTTGCTGTGGCACTCGCCCGATGATCGCGGCGTATGCCGGCACTGACCCAGTGAGGTCATCGGCCACGCCTGGGATCGGCGGTAAATCCTGGGCGAGGGGAGCCAGCGCGGCGTAGACCTCGGCAGCAGTGTCCGGCCGGTCGTGCGGGTGGATCGCCAGCATCGTGTGAATCAAATCGTCGAGCACGGCTGGGACGTCCGGCCGCAGGTCAGTGGGGTGCGGTGGAGGGTCGTCCATCTGGTGCCGCAGCGTCGTGGTGGTGGTGACACCGTCGAACGGCGGGTGGCCGGTGAGCAGGTCGAACAGCGTGGCGCCCAAGCCGTACAGGTCAGTGCGGTGGTCGACGGCGTCTCCGAAGATCTGTTCGGGAGCCATGTAGCCGACCGTGCCCAGGCTTTGTTCGGTCTGGGTGATCCGCGAATAGCGTTCGTCGTCGCGGATGACGGCCAGACCGAAGTCGAGCACCTTCACGGCGCCGTTTCTGTCCAGCATGACGTTGCTCGGCTTGATGTCTCGGTGTACCAGGCCGATCTGCTGTGCGGCGAGCAGGATGCTGCTGACCTGGGCCCCGATGGCGGCAACCCAGCCGATCGGTAGCCGCCCCTGTTCGGCGACCAGGTCTGCGAGAGTGACTCCGTTGATCTTCTGTAGGACGACATAGGGTTGGCCGTCCTGCTCGCCGAGGTCGTAGACGGCGGGAACGCCAGGGTGATCCAGCCGGGCGGTCAGCAGCGCTTCGCGGCGGAATCGGCGCGCCAAGTCGATGTTCATCGCGGCGGCGCTGACGAACTTCACGATGACGGGACGGTCGAGCAGGGTGTCCTGAGCGGGCCAGACCTCACCCATGCCCTTATGCGGAAACGGGAACCGGCCTACTCTGTACCGGTCTTTGAGGTCCGTGCCCGCTACCACGGGACTCAGCATAACTGTCCATCGCCGGCAACCACGCACATCAGGTTCCCGGCGAGACATCCCGACGGCCGATCCGCCACATGCTTGCTCTGATCGTGTTGGTCGCAGGCGACGGCAGCACCATGAGGCGCAGGCGTCGTCCAGCCTGTCCGCCGTGAACAGGCTCCGTCGATGGCGAACTGTCATAGTGAAGACAGATCACGCGGAAATCCTTGCAAGCATGGTTCACAAGTGATTCACTGTGGACGGCGTGGCTCGGGTCTGACTGCGCCGCCTTCTATTGCGTGACCAACACCGCCATCCCTGATCGGCTGATGGCGGTGCAGGCTGTGCGCCCTGTCCTCTCGGGCGCTGTGACGACGGGGGATCGTATGGCTGAGCTGGCCATCGGCCGGGAGTTTCTTCCCGCCTACGCCAAGCTGCAACGTCGGGTGCAGCGCGCCGTAGATGCCGCCATCAGCAAGTTCGCCGAACACACCCACGCGGGCCTGCACCTGGAGAAGCTGACCGGCGCACGGGACCCGAACATCCGCACCATCCGCATCGACCAGTTCTACCGCGGGATCGTGCTCTCCCTCGGTCAGCAGAAGTACGCGCTGCTCGATGTCCTACCGCACGACGACGCCATTGCCTTCGCGGTCAGTCGCCGGTTCACCGTCAACCACGCACTCGGCGTGTTGGAGATGCGCGACCAGGCAGGCATCGAGGAGTTTGCTCGTACGGAGCCGTCAGCCTCGCCGAGCGACCGACTGTTCGACCACGTCTCGACTGCCGAGTTCGTACGGCTCGGCGTGGACGAGGACCTGATTCCGCTGCTGCGGATCATCGGCACGGACCAGCAGTTGGACAGTCTCGACGGGCGCCTGCCCGAGATGCAGCTCGACGTCCTACGCGGGCTGGCCAGCGGACTGCCGGTGCAGGAGGTCTGGGCGGAGATAGCTGACCGGGTCGTGTCGGGCGTGGACACCGAGGACCTCTTGACCGCGGCGCGGCGTACGCCCGAGCGGATCGCCTTCGTCTCGGGTCCGGTGGAACTCGCCGCCATCCTCGCCCACCCGTTCGACGTGTGGCGGACCTTCCTGCACCCGACGCAACGTGACGTCGCCTACCGCGAAACCTACAGCGGTCCCGCCCTGGTGACCGGCAGCGCCGGAACGGGAAAGACGGTTACCGGCCTGCACCGGGCGGTGTTCCTCGCCAAGCGCTTGCCGGACGGCGAGAAAGTCCTGCTGACCACGTTCACCCGTGCCCTCGCCGACTCCCTCGCCAGGCAGCTGCACCGGCTGGCGACCGAGCCGGCCGTGCGGGCGCGCATCGATGTGATCAGTGTCGACAAGCTGGCCTACGAGATCGTCGCCCGCGGCAAGAAGGTCGCGGTCGCCGAAAGCGAGGTCCTCGACCGCCTGTGGGAGGCAGCCGCGAAGGCCGGTCCCACCTATCTGAACCGCGCTGGCCAAGTCACCACGGTCAGCAGCGCCTTCCTGAAACGGGAGTGGGAGCAGGTGGTGCTGGCTCAACAGTTGACTTCCCTGGAGGCATATCGCGATGCCCCCCGCAAGGGCCGTGGCGAGGGCCTGCGCGCCGCACAACGCGAACAGGTGTGGGCCGCGATCAGCGCAGCGGAGCGGGAGCTGACGAAGCGGCGCCTACGTACCCACACCCAGCTCGCCGATGACGCGGCAACGATCGCGCGCCACTCACCCGCCCCTTACCGACATGTCATCGTCGACGAGGGCCAGGACCTGCATCCGGCGCAGTGGCGGCTGCTGCGTGCGCTCGTCGCACCCGGACCGAACGACATGTTCCTACTCGCCGATCCGTACCAGCGCATCTACGACAACCATGTGTCGCTAACTCAGCTGGGCATTCAGGTGCGTGGCCGCACCCGCAGGCTCACCGTGAACTACCGGACCACCCACGAGATCCTCGACCTGTCGGTGAAGGTCCTCAACGGCGACGCCGCCATCGGCCTCGACGACCAGGACGACACACTGCGGGGCTACCGTTCGATCACCCGCGGTGGCGTCCCCGAACTTGTCGCTCAAAACAGCCGCGACGCAGAGCACGAGGCGCTGATCGAGCGAGTGGGGACCTGGCTTGAACAGGGTGTGGAACCGCACGCCGTCGGCGTGGCCGCCCGCACCGGACAGCTCGTCCACACCCTCACGAGGATCTTGACCGAGGCCCACATTCCCGTGGCCGACGACAAGAGAGGCACCGACGGAGTGCGCGTGGCCACCATGCACCGCATGAAGGGCCTGGAGTTCCAATGTCTCGCCGTGGTCGGGCTGGACGCAGGGGTCTTGCCGGCGCCACATGCGCTCACCTCGGCGGCAGAGGACCCGCACGCCCACAGGCAGGACCTGCAGCGTGAGCGCTGCCTTCTGTTCGTCGCCCTGACCCGCGCCCGCGACGTGCTCTACCTGTCGCACAGCGGCACGCCCAGCCCGCTCCTGCCGGTGCGTCGATGAACGCCCGCGCCAGTGCTGGCGGCCCGAAACTGGGCGACGCGGCACGCTCCGTCTGGGGCAAGACAGACCGTAAAGGCACCTCACCAGTAGGTTGGCTGCCGCTGTGGCGGCACCTTGCCGACACCGCCGACGTGGCCGGACGGCTCTGGGAGCACTGGCTGAGCCCGGCAGTCCGCCAACGCATCGCTGACGAACTGCCCGGTGGCGACGCGGACGCCCGCACCTTGGCCGTCTGGACCGCTGGGGTGCACGACATCGGCAAGGCCACGCCCGCCTTCGCCTGCCAGGCGTACGCGCTGGCGGAGCGGATGCGCGACCACGGGCTCGGCTATCACCGGGACCTGATCCGCGCCGACCGCAAGTACGCCCCCCACGCCACCGCCGGGCACCTCGTGCTGGCGGACTGGTTACAGCAGCAGCACTGGACCGACCCTCACTCGTACGCGGTCATCGTCGGGGGCCACCACGGTGTCCCACCGACCGACGAAGGCCTTCGCGACGTACAGGTGCGTCCACACCTGCTTGGCGACCCGGACTGGCGGCAGGTGCAGCACGAACTGCTGAACTGGATGGCAGAGCGGTCGGGCGCAGGCGAGCGGCTCATCGAGTGGAGCGACGCACCGCTGTCGCAGCCCGTACAGGCCGCCCTCACCGGCCTCGTCATCGTCGCCGACTGGATCGCGAGCAACGAGGAGTTCTTCCCGTACATCCTGGACAGCACGGACGCGGACCGACTTACGGCCGGCTGGGAGCTGCTGGACCTGCCGGTCCCGTGGCGGCCTGCCGCGCCGCCGGTGGGCGTGGGCGAGCTGTTCGGGGCGCGGTTCGAGCTACCCGCCGCCGCGGTGCCGCGACCGGTGCAGCGCACCGTTGCCGGGCTGGCCGCGACCATGCCAGCGCCCGGGATGATGATCGTCGAGGCGGCAATGGGCGAAGGCAAGACCGAGGCCGCGCTGGCAGCGGTGGAGGTGCTGGCCCGCCGTACTGGGGCATCCGGCTGCTACCTCGCGTTGCCCACCCGAGCCACCAGCGACGCCATGTTCAACCGGATGCTGTCCTGGCTGCGTAGGCTGCCCGATGCTCAGGTCGGCCGAGGCGACCGCGACGTACGGCTGGCACACGGCAAGGCCGCACTCAATGCCGACTACGACCGGCTGCGGACGACATCGCTGCCGAGCGGCATCGCCGAGGACGACGGCGGTACCGACATCGGCGTGCACGTCTGGCTCGCTGGACCCAAGCGAACACTGTTGTCCAGCTTCGTCGTGGGGACCATCGACCAGTTGCTGTTCGCGGCGCTACGGGGCAAACATCTGGTGCTGCGTCACCTCGGCCTCGCCGGCAAGATCGTCGTCATCGACGAGGCGCATGCCTACGACGTCTACATGGGTCGCTTTCTCGACCGGGCGTTGGAGTGGCTCGGCGCGTACGGCGTCCCAGCCATTGTGCTCTCCGCGACACTGCCGGCACGCCGGCGGGCCGAACTGATGGCGGCGTACGACATCGGCCGGCTCGGACCCGTGCCTGCGCTCACCTGGCGTGACCGCGGCAAGCCGCGGGTCGACCCGTACGCACCGCTGCGTACCGACCTGAGATACCCCCTGGTCACCGTCTCGACCGCCGATCGCGGCGCCACCGCGAGCAGCTGCGCCGACTCCGGTCGAGGCGTCGAAGTGAAGCTGCGGCGCCTGGCCGACGATTTGCCCACGCTGGTGGAACTGCTGCGCGACCAGCTGGCTAACGGGGGCTGTGCGCTGGTGGTCCGTAACACCGTGGCGCGGGTCCAGGAGACGGCAGCCGCGCTGCGGGCGGCCCTCGGGCCGGACATCCCCGTGTCGGTGGCGCACTCCCGGTTCATGGCTGTCGACCGCGCGGCGAAGGACCGCTGGCTACGTGACACGTTCGGCCCGCCCGGCAGTGGCAACCGGCCGCCTCGTCACGTGGTGGTCGCCAGCCAGGTCGCCGAGCAGTCCCTCGATATCGACTTCGACCTGCTCGTCACGGACCTGGCCCCGGTCGACCTGGTGCTGCAACGCATCGGCCGGCTACATCGTCATGCGCGCGGCGACCGTCCCGCCAGGCTCGCTACCCCGACCTGCTGGATCAGCGGCGCCGACTGGACCACAGAGCCACCGCAACCGGTAACTGGTTCGCGCCGCGTCTACCAGCCGGCCACGCTGCTGCGCAGCGCAGCGGTGTTGCTGCCGCACCTGGACGGCACACCACTGCGGCTTCCCTCCGACATCGCGCCGATCACCCAGGCCGCCTACGGCGACGCGGAAATCGGCCCACCGTCGTGGCAACCCGCGATGACTGAAGCAGAGGCCAAACAGCGGGACGAGATCACCACCAAGGAACTGAAAGCTGACGGCTTTCGCCTGGCAGGCGTCGCCGAGGCCGGGGTGCCACTGATCGGCTGGCTCTCCGGCGGCGTCGGCAACGCCGACGACCGCGCGGCGCTGGGCCACGTCCGCGACACCGACGCGGAGTCCCTCGAGGTCCTGCTGCTGGTACGGACACCGGACGGCTTGGTCCTGCCGCCGTGGATCGATGGTGGGGGAGTGTCGGTGCCGACCAGCAGCCTCCCGCGTTGGCCACTGCCTCGGTGGATCGCGCGCTGCACGCTGCCACTGCCGCGCGCGATGACTGCCACGGACGTGATCGATGAGGTGATCGCCGAGCTGGAACGGCGTACCGACCTCAGCGCCTGGCAGGACAGTCACTGGCTGGCCGGCGAGCTAGTGCTTGACATCGACCCCGACGGGACCGCCACGGTGGCCGGCTTCGACCTGCACTACCACCCGGAGGAAGGGCTGCGCGTTACCCGTGCCAACACCTGAGTTCCCTTCGATCGCAGACGCAAAGGAGGTGCTGCCAGTGAGCGGCCTACCGCACCCAGCCGGATTTTCGCTGGTAGACGAGGCGTGGATTCCGGTACTGGACGCCGAGGGACAGCGACGGGACGTGTCGCTGCTCGGCCTGTTCGAACAGGCCGGCGACGTCCGCATGATTGCCTGTGAGCTGCCCACGCAGACGTTCGCGATCCTGCGGCTCGCCTTGGTGATCCTGCACCGGACGACCGGCGGCCCACCGGGCGAGGCCGCTTGGCGGGCACTGTGGCGGGACCGGCGGCTGCCGGTCACCGACATTACCGAATACCTCGGCGTCTTCCGCGACCGGTTCGACCTGCTGCACCCGGAGCACCCGTTCTACCAGGTTGCCGATCTGCGGGCGGCCAAGAACAACACGTACGGACTTGAGCGCCTCATCGCCGACGTGCCGAACGGTATGCCGTTCCTGACGACGCGCGCCGGACAGGGCATGGAGTCGATCTCGCTGGCCGAGGCGGCCCGCTGGTTGGTGCACTGCCAGGCGTACGACCCCTCCGGAATCAAGACGGGGGCGGTCGGAGACCCGCGGGTCAAAGGTGGGCGGGGCTATCCCATCGGGGTGGCGTCGCTCGGGGCTTTGGGCGGTGTTCACATCGAGGGCGCCACCCTGTTGGAGACGTTGCTGCTCAATCTGGTGCCGATCGCGCCCGGCTGGCAGGTATCCGACGAGCGGGACCTGCCGGTGTGGGAGCGCGAGCCGCATACGGCCGTCGAAGAGGCAAACTCGGCACGCGGCCCGCACGGGCTGCTGAGTCTTTACACCTGGCAGTCACGACGGATCCGGCTGTTCGGCGATGCGGGTGGCGTCACCGGCGCCATGATCTCCAACGGTGATCGGTTGGAGTGGCAGGATCGACACCTGTTGGAGCCGATGAGCCTCTGGGGACGCAGCGGGCCACGCGAGCGTGAGCAGAAGCGGACCCCGATCTACCTGCCCCGGCCGCACGACCACAGCCGGGCACTGTGGCGAGGGCTGCAGACCCTACTGCCGGCGCCGCCGCCTCCCGGCACCGAGGCGCCACAGCGGCTGTCGCCGATGGTGGTGCAGTGGCTGGCCCGGCTGACCGTCACCGGGGTTGTCGGGCCGGACTTTCAGGCCCGAACGCGCGCCACCAGCGTCACCTACGGCACGCAGCAGGCGGTCGTCGACGAGGTGTTCAGCGACGCGCTGACCATGAACGTGCTGCTGCTGGTCGAAGACTCCGCTCTGCGTGCGGCGGCTGTCGACGCTGCCGGCGACGCCGAGTCCGCAGTGAGGGTGCTGCGCCGGCTCGCAGACAACCTGGTACGCGCCGCTGGCAGCCGGGACATCGACAGCGGCGATGCCGAACGCGCGGCTGAACGCGCGTACGCCCTGTTGGATCGCGCGTTTCGGGACTGGCTGGCGCGGCTCGGACCGGACAGCGATCCGGTGGCCGAGCGAGCCTCGTGGCAGCGCTTGGTGCGGAGGGCCGTGAAACGGCTGGGCAGTGAAATGGTCGCCGCTGCCGGACCGGCGGCCTGGGCCGGCCGGCCTGGCGTCGATCGCGCCGGGAGGGATGTGCATTTCTCGAGCTCGCAGGCGGAGGCGTGGTTCCGCCTTGGCCTGGCCAAGGCGCTGCCGATGGCGGCTGAACTCGAGCACCAGAGGCAGGAGGAGGCAGCATGACAGTGGCAGAGACCAGCCGGCCGGACGCCCCGACACGTAAACCGTGGGCACGCCGTCGCAGAGGCCTCGGCGAACATGTAGCACGAACGGTCAGTGCCCTGCAGGTGCGGCTGTTGCGTGAGGCGCCCCAACCGGAGGCGGTCAGCGCACTTGCCCGGCTGCGGCGCGGCATCGGCCGGGCACCAGGCTTCGACTACACGCTCGAGCGCTACCTGCAGGTCCCGGAAGACCTGCTGGGCTACCGGCCGGCAGACGATGCCGTTGCCACCGACGCCGAGTACGCCATGCACGACGCGGTGACCCTGTACGCGTTGCATCAGCAGTCGCGCCGGGAACGGATGCACGTGGATGGACGAGGGCTTGGCCAGGCTCTGGCTGAGCTCGTCCGCGTGTCGGCTGGGCCAGACGGTGTACGGCGCCGGTTCGCCGCGCTCGGCACTGCCAGCACCTACCACGAGGGCATTTACCACCTGCGCAGCCTGATCACGATGCTGCGTGAACCGCAGATCCCACTCGACTACGGCCTGCTCGCCGACGACCTGCAGACCCTGCGCCTGCCCACCGGTCGGCCCCAGGTCCAGGCCATCTGGGGCCGCGAGTTCTTCCGCAGCCGGCCCAGCACTGACGTTGAGACCCCCACCACCGACACCCACGAGGAGAACCGGTCATGAGCCGCACCATCATTGACGTCTACGCGCTGCAGACGGTGCCACCGAGCAACCTCAACCGAGACGACACCGGCTCACCCAAAACCGCCGTCTACGGCGGTGTACGGCGTGCGCGGGTGTCCAGCCAGGCATGGAAGCGCGCAATCCGGCTAGCGTTCGCAGGCCTGCTCGACCGCTCCCAGCTCGGCGAACGAACCAAGCGCGTGGGCGAGTCCCTCGCGGCGCGGATCAAGGCCCTCGACCCCAGCCTGTCCGACGAGGCCGCCTCCACGCTGGCCGCCGAGGTCTTCGTGGCGGCCGGCCTCGCCAAGGCGGACAAGAAGAAGAGCGAGGTGAAGGACGTCGAGTCCGGTTACCTCATGTTCCTGAGCCACCGGCAGGTGGACAACCTCGCCGCCGCAGCACTGGAAGCCTCCCGAGCCGGCACCACTCTCGACAAGAACCGGTTCAAGGCACTGGCCAACACCGATCACTCAGTCGACATCGCGATGTTCGGCCGGATGGTGGCCGACATGACAGACATCAACGTCGACGCCGCATGCCAGGTGGCCCACGCCATCAGCGTGCACGCCGTCGACAACGAGTTCGACTACTTCACCGCCGTCGACGACCGCAAGGCGGACGCCGCCGAGACCGGCGCGGGCATGATCGGCACCATCGAATTCAACTCGTCCACCCTGTACCGGTACGCGACCGTCGACGTGGACGCGCTGCACCGCACCCTCGGCGACGCGGGCGCGACCCGAGCTGCGGTCGAGGCGTTCCTGACGGCGTTCGCGCGTAGCATGCCGACTGGCAAGCAGAACACGTTCGCCCACCGTACGTTGCCCGACGCGGTGCTGGTGCGGCTGCGTGACACGCAAGCGATCAACCTGGTCGGGGCGTTCGAGACGCCCGTGCGGGAGACGCACGCGGCCGGGCGGATCGAACTGGCCGCAGCAGCACTGGCGAAGCACACCACGGCCGTCGAGAACGCGTTCGGCGAGCGGCCGGTCGGCAGCTGGGTCACCCAGGTCGGTGACAAGACCGCGGTGCTGGCCGACCTCGGCAAGGCGGTCAGCTTCAGCGAGTTGGTCACCGGAGTGGGAGAGCAGGTCGCTGTGGCGCTCGGACAGCCAGCATGAGTGTGTTGTTGTTGAGGCTGGCTGGCCCGCTCCAGTCGTGGGGGTCGTCCAGCCGGTTTGCTCGCCGGGGCACCGAGGTCGCGCCGACCAAGAGCGGAGTGATCGGCCTGCTCGCCGCCGCCAAGGGCGTCCGACGCACTGAGCCGCTTACCGAGTTGCTGGGCCTGGAGTTCGGGGTACGGCTGGACCAGCCCGGGCAGATCCTGCGGGACTTCCAGACCGCCCGTTCTCTCGACGGGCGCGACAGCGCGCCGCTCACCTACCGCTTCTACCTCTCCGACGCCGCCTTTCTCGCCGCCGTCAGCGGTGAGCAGGAGCTTCTGCACGGTCTGATGGAGGCACTCAAACGGCCCCGGTTTCCGCTCTATCTCGGTCGCCGCTCGTGCCCGCCGGCCCTCCCGATCAGCCTCGGCGTACACGAAGGCACTGTCGATGACGCCCTGACGTCGTGGCCGTGGCTCGCCGCCGAGTGGCACCGCCGCAAAGCGGCCCGCACGGTCCGGTTGGAGATCATCCGCGACGCCCGGCCCGGCGAGCCGGTCACGGAGACCCTGCCGGACGAGCCGGTCAGCTTTGATCCCGCGCATCGGCAGCACACCTGGCGGTCGGTGCTGCGCCGGCACGTTGACGTCACCAACGACCTCGCGGAGCGGGCCGGCGTTGCCGAGCACGACCCGCTGAGCCTGCTGGGAGGCTGAGCATGTTTCTTACTCGATTCCAGATCAACCCTGCTCGCCGAGGTGCACGGAAGCTGCTCTCTTCCCCGCATGCCATGCACGCGGCGGTCCGCGCCGCCTTTGCCGTCGCGGAGGACCACGAACGGGACGGCACCCGTACGTTGTGGCGGCTCGACACCCCAGCCGCCGCCACCGTCCACCTCTACATCGTCAGCCCCGGCCGACCCGATCTCACCCATCTGGTCGAGCAGGCCGGCTGGCCCACCACGGAGACCTGGGTAACCCGCGACTATGGCGGGCTGCTCGGCTCGCTTCGTCACGGCCAGGATTGGGCGTTTCGGCTTACCGCGAACCCGACACACAACGGGCGTAAGACCACCGACGCCAAGGAGACACAGCGCTTCGGTTACCTTCGCGAAGAGGAACAGGTCGGATGGTTGGCCAGCCGAGCCGCCCGGAACGGCTTCGCCCTGGCGACCCAGCAGGACGGTCGCCCTAACCTGCGACTGCACCGTCGCCAGACGCAGACCTTCAAACGAGGCATGGGCGCGGTCACCCTCACGACGGTGACCTACGACGGCATCCTCCACGTCACCGATGCGGACGTCTTCCGCCGAGCATTGACCAGCGGGATCGGACATGCGAAGGCGTACGGCTGCGGCCTGCTCACTCTTGCTCCCACAGCCTGAATCCAGGCTGACCGATGAAGATCCCAGGCGTGCCGCCAGCCGAGCTCAACGACCTCACCCGAGCCGAAGACAGGATCAGCTTCCTCTACCTCGAACGCAGCGTGATCCACCGGGACAGCAACGCGATCACCGCAACCGATGATCAAGGCGTTGTACACATTCCGGCCGCCTCGGTGGGTGTGCTGCTGCTCGGACCCGGCACCAGCATCACCCACCAGGCCATCGCCCTGCTCGCCGACCACGGCGCCACCGCCGTCTGGGTCGGCGAGCGGGGCGTGCGCTACTACGCGCACGGCCGATCACTCGCCGCTTCCAGCCGCCTGCTCATCGCGCAGGCCGCCGCGGTAAGCCATCGAGACCGCCGGCTCGCCGTCGCCCGAACCATGTACGCGATGCGCTTCCCCGGCGAGAACACCGCCAACCTCACGATGCAGCAACTGCGCGGCAAAGAAGGCGCACGAGTCCGCCGGACATACCGTGAGCATGCCGAACGGACTGGTGTCGCCTGGCGCCACCGCGACTACGACCGGGCCGACTTTGACGGCGGCGACCCCATCAACCAAGCGCTGTCGGCCGCCCACGCCTGCCTGTACGGCATCGTGCACACGGTCATCGTCGCGCTTGGGGCCGCGCCTGGTCTCGGCTTCGTTCACACCGGGCACGAACGCGCCTTCGTGTACGACATCGCTGACCTGTACAAGGCTGAGATAACAATCCCCGTTGCCTTCGACGTGGTGGCAAGCGGCTCGGCCGACATCGGCACCGACACCCGACGCGCGGTACGTGACCGTGTGCACGACGGGGCAATCCTCGCGCGGTGTGTACGTGACATCCGTATGTTGCTGCTCCAACCCCAGCCCGGAGGTGAGATCGAGGACGAAGATTCCCTACGCCTCTGGGATGACACCGGCATCGAACTGACAGCAGGTCGAAATTACGCCGACATTGGCGAGGTCGACTTCTGATGACCGTCATCATCCTTACCGCCTGCCCGCCCGGACTGCGCGGGCATCTGACGCAGTGGCTGTTTGAGATCTCCGCTGGCGTGTACGTCGGGCATGTAAGCACCCGCGTACGCGACAGGCTGTGGGCTCACGTTATCGACATGGCTGGTGCGGGCCGGGCGCTGATGGTCTTCCAGGTTCGCGGAGAACAGCGGCTATCGTTCCTGGCCCACGACCATCACTGGATTCCGGTAGATGTGGATGGAGTGACCCTGATGCGGCGTCCCGCTGACCCGATGGTCAACCCTGCGGTCGCTGGAGGCTGGAGCAAGGCGGCCAAGCGCCGTCGGTTCGGGCGCCGTGGGCGACCAGCGTAGAGGATGCCAACATGCAAGGCAATCGATGCCCAGTCGACGGTGAGAAAGCGACACGTAGGCGATAGGCGAGTTCGGTTTGGGGAGACCCGTGTGCGTCTGGCGGGCAGCGATAGGTACGACAACTCGAGGACTTTTGGCGTCGCGTGTGCGGGGAGCAGGATCGTCACCGAACGCGGGTACGGCGCGATCCGCGATCAGCCCTGTGTTCGCGGGAGTAGAACCTCACCCCACGGGGCCCATCAGCCGCTGTACCACCCGCGCTCAGGGCGCAGCGTGGCACCGACGTCGCCGCCGTCATCTGCGACGTACCATCCCACCGATGCGCGGTAGCAGGGCCGCAGGGATATCGGGGCGAAGAGGGCCACCTCCCCCGCGCGCGGGGGGGGCAAATCCCCCGCGCGCTCCCTGTGACCAGCGCGATCGGATCACTACCACATGCGCGGGGAGCCGCGGACGGCGGCGGTGTCGGTGTTGGGATCACCTCGCGTGCCCGGGGAGCAGGCCGCCGCTCATGGCCGAGACATCGGGGCCGCCGGATCACCCCCGCCTGCGCGGGGAGCAGTCGTGCCACCCGGCGTACCGCACGAGCTGGTCGGGACCATCCCGCTTGCGCGGGGAGCAGCGACGCGGACCCACTGGACGTCTCGCCAGCGCGGGACGCCTCCGTGTGCGTGGGGGAGCAGCCGCAGGGAGCAGAAACCCAGCTGTTGACGGGGTCAAGCAAAATCTGGACCACCCCCGCGTGCGCGGGGAGCAGCCGCCCGGCCTCAACGTCGCCGGCAGCTTCATGGGACCACCCCCGCCTGCGCGGGGAGCAGTCGTCGAGAGCATCCTTCCGTCGCCGACGGTGCGGGGACCACCCCCGCGTGCGCGGGGAGCAGGACGACACCAACGTCGCCCAGCTCGGGTGGGTGGGACCACCCCCGCGTACGCGGGGAGCAGCCCACCAGCCCGATCACGGCGCCGGGCGCCTCGGGACCACCCCCGCGTGCGCGGGGAGCAGACGATCGGCTCATGCGCCGGCTTGAGGGCCGAAGGACCACCCCCGCGTGCGCGGGGAGCAGTTGGGCGTGGCGGTGATCGGCATACGGGGCACGGGACCACCCCCGCGTGCGCGGGGAGCAGATGGCCGGACCGATGGAAGCCCCGGATGTCGGCGGACCACCCCCGCGTGCGCGGGGAGCAGTCGGCGGTGACCGGCGTCTTGCTGGCGATGCCGGGACCACCCCCCGCGTGCGCGGGGAGCAGGATACGCCCGCCTGGTACTTGGACGTGAACGTGGGACCACCCCCGCGTGCGCGGGGAGCAGGTTCGGTTGTACGTCCGGGCCGCCTCGATGGACGGACCACCCCCGCGTGCGCGGGGAGCAGGACGGGGCAGGCCGGCGGCGGTCCAGTCAACGGGGACCACCCCCGCGTGCGCGGGGAGCAGAGCGCCATACGGCCAGCGGGCGGGCCCGGACAGGGACCACCCCCGCGTGCGCGGGGAGCAGGAACGCGTTGACGTGCAGTTCCGCTGGTAGCGGGGACCACCCCCGCGTGCGCGGGGAGCAGGTCGCTGCGCCGATCTGCCGCTCGGAGATCCTGGGACCACCCCCGCGTGCGCGGGGAGCAGCCAACGGTCCGGTTCCACAAGCTGGCAATCATGGGACCACCCCCGCGTGCGCGGGGAGCAGCCGGCCAGCTTCCGCCGCGGGACCTCGTGCTCGGGACCACCCCCGCGTGCGCGGGGAGCAGTCGACCGCCCGGTTGCGCGCGTGGTAGCTGAGGGGACCACCCCCGCGTGCGCGGGGAGCAGAGCGGGACAGGTCGGCCATGGTCAGATCAGCCCGGACCACCCCCGCGTGCGCGGGGAGCAGGCCCGCCGCGCCGAGGCTGACAAGGACGCCGAGGGACCACCCCCGCGTGCGCGGGGAGCAGCGGGGCACGTGCCGCGACAGCACGAGCTTCCACGGACCACCCCCGCGTGCGCGGGGAGCAGTTTGCGTCATTCCAAATAGGCCAGTAATTGGCCGGACCACCCCCGCGTGCGCGGGGAGCAGAGCCCCTGCCCGTGCCCCATGGTCGACAGCCTCGGACCACCCCCGCGTGCGCGGGGAGCAGGTCTGACGCCGCCTGTGTGGAAATCCGGCCGTCGGACCACCCCCGCGTGCGCGGGGAGCAGTTCTGCGACGAAACGTATTCCCTCACCCACGAAGGACCACCCCCGCGTGCGCGGGGAGCAGGTGCGGTTCGGGCGCTCGTCGTCGGCGCGGTACGGACCACCCCCGCGTGCGCGGGGAGCAGCGAATCACTGAGCCGTCCTGCCACACGGCCAGGGGACCACCCCCGCGTGCGCGGGGAGCAGAGGGCCCGCTCCACCCACGGCTTCAGCCACGGCGGACCACCCCCGCGTGCGCGGGGAGCAGGCCACCAGCGTCCAGGCGCTCATGGCCACCGCGGGACCACCCCCGCGTGCGCGGGGAGCAGCGGCGGGGTACGCCGTCGGCGACGCCGCTGGTGGGACCACCCCCGCGTGCGCGGGGAGCAGTCAACCGGCCCGGCCGGACGGAGGCCGTTCTGAGGACCACCCCCGCGTGCGCGGGGAGCAGGCCACCCGCCACGAGGTACTCATCGTCGCCCTCGGACCACCCCCGCGTGCGCGGGGAGCAGCTCACCGACGTCGCCGCCAGCCTGGCGCGCCTGGGACCACCCCCGCGTGCGCGGGGAGCAGTCCTGGGCGGCCGTCCAGCCGGCCTCCAGGTAGGGACCACCCCCGCGTGCGCGGGGAGCAGGGCTTCTGGCCCTTGCCGCCGCCGCGCTGCCAGGGACCACCCCCGCGTGCGCGGGGAGCAGGCCTTCCGGGCGGCGGCCAGCAGGGCGTCAGGGGGACCACCCCCGCGTGCGCGGGGAGCAGATGATCCGCGTCGGCGTCCAGATCCAGTTGGACGGACCACCCCCGCGTGCGCGGGGAGCAGTCGATGCACACCGCCACCGGATCGTGCCTGGCCGGACCACCCCCGCGTGCGCGGGGAGCAGACGCTGCTGGCCGGTGTGCCGGTGCTGGTCGCGGGACCACCCCCGCGTGCGCGGGGAGCAGACAGCCTGGCCGAGCGCATCGTCCGCACCCAGGGACCACCCCCGCGTGCGCGGGGAGCAGGGGGAGATCGCCGCCGCCGACGCCTCCGGCACGGGACCACCCCCGCGTGCGCGGGGAGCAGGACCACCATGGGCGTACGGGCCCTCACCAGCGAGGACCACCCCCGCGTGCGCGGGGAGCAGGTCCATGTCCCGTTGCTCGTGAACCGCTGCACGGGACCACCCCCGCGTGCGCGGGGAGCAGGACATGGGGCAGCCGAAGTCCTGCACTTCCCACGGACCACCCCCGCGTGCGCGGGGAGCAGATCGCCATGTAGTGCACGAGGTGGGTGCTGTTCGGACCACCCCCGCGTGCGCGGGGAGCAGGCCATTGACGGATCCAAGCTCACCGCGGATTCAGGACCACCCCCGCGTGCGCGGGGAGCAGGTGGAGGAGCGTCTCGACATCGAGGGCTTCCGCGGACCACCCCCGCGTGCGCGGGGAGCAGGTCACCGGGCCGGAGTACGTCCCGGTGAACGTGGGACCACCCCCGCGTGCGCGGGGAGCAGGCCGTCGACCTCGCGAACGGGTTCGCGAACCGGGGACCACCCCCGCGTGCGCGGGGAGCAGGGCTACGCGACCAAGGTCCCTAACACCCTGCTCGGACCACCCCCGCGTGCGCGGGGAGCAGACTTGCTGACCTGCGGCGCTAAAGATCAACAAGTCGTTTTTGCATCACTAGGTTCTGCAAGATCCTCATCGAAAGAGAGTGGACGAAGCGCTGCTTCATCGTAGCGCTGGTGTGTGGCGAGCGCTGCCGGGTGAGCGGCGATCGTTTGGTCTGCGGCTTGTGAGGCCCTCGACCGGGTCGACGACGATGAAGTCCCGCGGGTGTTGCTACGCCGGATCTGTGATCCGTGAGGCGTGCGGCCGGCGGGGACACACGGTCACGAGGAGCGCGATCCACTTTGTGCTCATCGGCCTGAAGTACAGCGGGGTTGAGTGGCGGCAAGCCCGACACGACGCGGCGAACCTCGCCTCGGAGTTCGCCGGTAACGTGCTGCGGCTGACGGTCAACGCCCGGATGGAGTTGTCGGAGGCGGAGCGGGCCTCGGTGTGCGCGTGGATCCAGGACGAGCACTGAACCACGCTTAGCCCGCCGCCACTCTTGAACTCCGACCAGATTCCAGTGCGCTGTCATCGGCACGACCGCGCGACGCCACCCTTGGACGGCGGCTGCGAGCCGTGACGCGCGGTCGGCGGCAAATCCGGATGCCCAAGTCAGGCACACCGGTATTCGCTCGGGCGGCTCCGCTCCCTGCGGTCTCGGATGACGACCTTGCCGGGCCCGGTGGTGTTGGCGCAGTCCGGGCAGCGCACGTCGAGGCTGGCGATGTCGGTTGTGATCGCGGCCGAGCCGAAGTAGGCGGGATCGAGAATGAAGGCCACACGGGTGCCGGCTCCGGCTGGAGCGGAGAACTCCGCAGGTGGCTCGACCGGCCGTAAGCCGACGAGGCTCTGCCGAAAGCCGTGGCCGTCTCGCCAGACTTCGACGGTGGTCTGCGAACTCACGGCCGCCGCCGCAGCGCTCAACCAGCGATCGCTGGTAAGCAGCGAGTCGTTGTAGCCGAGATTCGGCATGCCCCGGCCGGTCAGGATGTCCGCCTGGTCGTCGGTCACCGAGAAGATGAGATCAGCGGTGATCTCCGCTACGACGTCGGGCGTGTGGCTCGCGGCGACCCTGGTTGCCGGATGAAACACGTGCCCCACAACCGCGCAAAACACCCGAGTCGCCAGACGAGGATCCTCCCTGCCTACCCCGAAATACATGGTTGCGTCCACTGGCGTGGTGTACGACTTGCCCGTGATGGGCGTGTTGCGTAGATAGGAGACGGCCACCGCGCGATCCTTCGAGACGGCTAAATCGAACGAAGGAGAGTGATGCGCGATGGCCGCATCTGAGAGTGTGAACCCTGTTGACCTGCTGCGCGAGCAGATCGAGGGCGCGTCGCCGGACATGTTGCAGGCGATGATCCGCACGTTCGCGCAGGCGGTGATGTCCGCCGAGGCCGACGCGATCTGCGGCGCCGCATATGGGCAGCGCAGCGACGAGCGGGTCAACTCGCGTAACGGCTACCGGCAGCGGGAGTGGGACACCCGGGCCGGGACGATCGACCTGGCGATCCCGAAGCTGCGGCAGGGCAGCTACTTCCCCGACTGGCTGCTGACGCACCGGCGGCGGGCCGAACAAGCGTTGGTGTCGGTCGTGGCCACCTCCTACCTGCTCGGGGTCTCGACGCGGCGGGTGGAGAAGCTGGTCGAGCAGTTGGGCATCCGGCAGCTGTCGAAGTCGCAGGTCTCGGAGATGGCCGCCCACCTCGACGTCCAGGTGGAGGCGTTCCGCAACCGGCCCCTCGACAGGGGGCACTACACGTTCGTGTGGATGGACGCGCTGACGATGAAGGTCCGCGAAGCCGGCCGGACCGTCAACGTCCACGCTCTGATCGCGGTCGGGGTCAACGCCGATGGTCAACGCGAGGTCCTCGGCCTCGACGTCGCCTCCGACGAGGACGGCGCCGGCTGGTTGGCGTTCCTGCGGTCGTTGACCGCCCGCGGACTGTCCGGTGTTCGCCTGGTCATCTCCGATGCCCACGCCGGTCTGGTGCAGGCCATCGGGGCGGCCCTGCCCGGGGCCTCGTGGCAGCGCTGCAGGACCCATTACCTGCGGAATCTGCTGACGAAGGTGCCGAAGTCGGCGCAGCCGTGGATCGCGACCCTGGTGCGGACGATCTTCGACCAGCCCGACGCCGACGCCGTCCGCGCCCAGTTCGACCGGGTGGTGGCAACGATCGAGGCGAAGTTCCCGGCCGCGGCCGAACACCTCGACGCCGCCCGCGACGACCTGCTCGCGTTCACCGGATTCCCGCGTGAGATCTGGCGCCAGATCTGGTCGAATAGCCCACAGGAGCGGCTGAACAAGGAGATCCGCCGCCGCACCGACGTCGTCGGGATCTTCCCCAACCGGCCGTCGATCATCCGCCTCGTCGGCGCCGTCCTGGCCGAACAGACCGACGAGTGGACCGAAGGTCGCCGCTACATGGGCCTGGAACTACTGGCCAAAGCCCGCCTGATCACAATCGACACCGACCAACCCGACCCCACCCCGATCGCCGCATAACATCAGATCGGATCCGCGATGGCCGTCTCCTACACCACTCGCGCGGACGTGACCAAATACATACCGGGTCGCTTGCGTACGGAGTCGTCGAACTCTAGGACCGTGATCTTCGCGGGGCTATAGTCAGGCTCCGTCACGCCACCAACGCTATCCCGACAAGGCACGCGCGGTCATCGGCAGTTCCGGACACCGACCGGCAGCCTCCGACGTCACCTTGCGTAGCGCGCGGATCGCGGCTACCTATTGACTGGTGGTACGACCGCAGCCCGGCCAGGCTTGGTCGAGGTGACCGGTGGGGTCGCTCTCATCGCGGCTGCTCACCGCAGGTTGGTGTTGTCGGCTCCGCCTGAAAACTGACCCCGTGGTTCCGGCTGAATTTTGACCCCTTCCGGAAGCATCGGGAGGTGCTGAGCGTGGAGGACTGGGCGGAGATCCGTCGGTTGCACCGGGCGGAGCGGATGGCGATCAAGGTCATCTGCCGTCGGCTGGGGGTGTCGCGGAACACGGTGCGCAAGGCCTTGGCCAGTCATGAGCCGCCTCGCTATCAGCGGGCGGCGAAGGGTTCGATCGTGGACGCGGTCGAGCCGCAGATCAGGGCGTTGTTGGCGGAGTTCCCGGACATGCCGACGACGGTGATCATGGAACGGGTCGGGTGGACCCGTGGCAAGACGGTGTTCGCCGATCGGGTGCAGCAGCTGCGGCCGTTGTTCCGCCGCCCGGACCCGGCTCAGCGGACGGAGTATCTGCCGGGAGAGCTGGCGCAGTGCGACCTGTGGTTCCCGCCGGCGGACGTGCCGTTGGGCTTCGGGCAGGTCGGCAGGCCGCCGGTGCTGGTGATGGTGTCGGGGTATTCGCGGTGGCTGTCAGCGGTGATGATTCCGACCAGGCAGTCGCCGGATCTGCTGGTCGGGCACTGGACGCTGATCTCCGGCTGGGGTCGGGTGCCCAAGGCGTTGGTGTGGGACAACGAGTCCGCCGTCGGGCAGTGGCGGGCCGGGCGGCCGCAGTTGACCGAGGCGATGAACGCCTTCCGCGGCACCCTCGGCATCAAGGTGATCCAGTGTCGGCCGGCGGACCCTGAGGCCAAGGGCCTGGTCGAGAGGGCCAACGGCTATCTGGAGACGTCGTTCCTGCCCGGACGCCGATTCGGCTCACCTCAGGACTTCAACGCCCAGCTCACTGACTGGCTGGTGCGGGCGAACAACCGCCATCACCGGATGCTGGGCTGCCGCCCGCTGGACCGGTGGGACGCCGACCGGGCCGCGATGCTGCCATTGCCACCGGTTGCGCCGGTGGTCGGCTGGCGGCAGAGCACCCGCCTTCCCCGCGATCATTACGTGCGCTTGGACGGCAACGACTACTCGGTGCACCCATCGGTGGTCGGCCGGCGGGTCGAGGTCACCGCCGACTGCGACCACGTGACGGTGCTCTGCGACGGCCGACCCGCGGCCCGGCACGACCGCTGCTGGGCAAGCCATCAGAGCATCACCGATCCTGCCCACCGGCAAGCCGCCGCGGACCTGCGCGTCGCTGCCCAACGCACCCCGACGACCGCCGTTGACGCCCAGGTCGAACGCCGGCCGTTGAGCGACTACGACCGCCTGTTCGGCCTGGACGTCGAGGTGGCTGCGTGATGGCCGCCAAGACCAGCCGCAACGTCGCCTCGGAGATCGCGTTCCTCACCCGTGCCCTGAAGGCGCCGTCTCTGGCTGCCTCAGTCGAGCGCCTGGCCGAGCGGGCTCGAGCAGAGTCGTGGACGCATGAGGAGTTCCTCGCCGCCTGCCTGCAACGCGAGGTCGCCGCCCGCGAAGCCCACGGCGGAGAGGGACGCATCCGGGCCGCGAGATTTCCGGCCCGCAAGAGCCTGGAGGAGTTCGACTTCGACCACCAGCGATCGTTGAAGCGGGAGACCATCGCCCACCTGGGAACCCTCGACTTCATCACCGGCCGAGAGAACGTCGTGTTCCTGGGCCCGCCCGGCACCGGCAAGACGCACCTGTCCATCGGCCTCGGGATCCGGGCCTGCCAGGCCGGACACCGGGTCGCGTTCGCCACCGCCGCCCAATGGGTGTCCCGCCTCGCTGACGCCCACCACGCCGGCCGCCTGCAGGACGAGCTGGTCAAGCTCGGCCGGATCCCGTTGCTGATCGTCGACGAGGTCGGCTACATCCCCTTCGAAGCCGAAGCCGCCAACCTGTTCTTCCAACTGGTCTCCAACCGCTACGAACGAGCCTCACTGATCGTCACCAGCAACAAGCCCTTCGGAAGGTGGGGCGAAGTGTTCGGCGACGATGTCGTCGCCGCAGCCATGATCGACCGCCTCGTCCACCACGCCGAAGTGATCTCGATGAAGGGCGACAGCTACCGGCTCAAAGACCGCGACCTCGGCCGCGTTCCCGCAGCTAGCAAGACCAACGACTGAACATCAACAACCAGCGAGGGGGTCAAAATTCGGCCGGAACAGAGGGGTCAAAGTTCAGCCGGCGTTGACAGGTGTGGCTCTCATCTGGCGTGCGCCCCGCCGGTCACCGCGGCGGAGAGAGGCTCAAGAGGGGACTGCCCAGCTCAAGGTAGCGCTGCCCTCCCGTCGACGACCCATCGTCGGATCGAGGGAGGACACGATGGCCCAGGTCATCATCGGCGTGGACCCGCACAAGCGTTCCGCCACCATCGAAATCATCAACGCCCGGGAGAAGACAGTAGGGCAGGGTCGGTTCGGCACCGACCGCGACGGCTACCAGGCGATGCTCGCCGCCGGACGCAAGCACAAGGACCGCCTTTGGGCGGTCGAAGGCTGCAACGGCATCGGCCGGCACGTCGCTCAACGCCTGGTCGCTGACGGCGAGACCGTCGTGGACGTTCCCGGACCACCCCCGCGTGCGCGGGGAGCAGGCGGGAGCCGACGCCAGCGAAGCCGGCGACACCGGACCACCCCCGCGTGCGTGGGGAGCGGTACGACGTGCGGATTTACCCGCAGCGCGTCGACGGACCACCCCCGCGTGCGCGGGGAGCAGTTCGGCGCAACGAACCTGCGCATGTACAACGAAGGACCACCCCCGCGTGCGCGGGGAGCAGACGAACCTCGGCCGTGAGGTCGACCTCGGCGGGGGACCACCCCCGCGTGCGCGGGGAGCAGCGCGGGGATCACCGCCAGGATCGGCGGCAGCAGGGATCACCCCCCGCGTGCGCGGGGAGCAGCAGCGGCTCCGCAACGCCGCGACGAAGACGTGGGGACCACCCCCGCGTGCGCGGGGAGCAGGGTGACCGCACGGTCGCCACGCTGACCAAGAAGGGACCACCCCCGCGTGCGCGGGGAGCAGGCTGGCGGTGCGGGCGGCGTTGCCGCCTTTCACGGACCACCCGCGCGTGCGCGGGGAGCAGACGACGCCGACAACTGCGACGTTGCCAGCGCCAGGACCACCCCCGCGTGCGCGGGGAGCAGGCCGGCGAGCGTGTGCGCGCGCTCGCCGGCGCGGGACCACCTCCGCGTGCGCGGGGAGCAGCTCCCCCGATACGCGCGCTGCGCCCCTGGCCAGGGACCACCCCCGCGTGCGCGGGGAGCAGCTCACGGCTCCGCGACCCGGTTTCGGAAACCGGGAACCACCCCCGCGTGCGCGGGGAGCAGGCCGCGACGATCGGCCCCGCCTTCGTGACCGCCGGACCACCCCCGCGTGCACGGGGAGCAGGTGCACCACCGTGCTGCGGCACGCCTCGCGTAGGGACCACCCCCGCGTGCGCGCGGAGCAGGAGGAAGAGCTGGCCTACATCTATGGCGAGTTGGGACCACCCCCGCGTGCGCGGGGAGCAGACCGCCGCCGCGTCGAAACCCATCTCTGACAGCGGACCACCCCCGCGTGCGCGGGGAGCAGAAGATCGAGCCCGGCGCGCGGGGTACGTACCGGGGACTACCCCCGCGTGCGCGGGGAGCAGGAATCCGAGAGCGTCAACGTAAGCGTCATTCACGGACCACCCCCGCGTGCGCGGGGAGCAGATGCACCGGCCGGCCGGCCCGTCGGGCTGCCAGGGACCACCCCCGCGTGCGCGGGGAGCAGAACTGAACCTTGGAGATGAGTTCGGCCCGCCGAGGACCACCCCCGCGTGCGCGGGGAGCAGCGTGCGGGCCTTGGTGACGGCGACGCCGATGACGGACCACCCCCGCGTGCGCGGGGAGCAGAACGGCGTCTACATCCTCTGGTACAACGGCGACGGACCACCCCCGCGTGCGCGGGGAGCAGTGGCTGGCGGGGTGGGCGGGCGTGAGCCGGGCGGGACCACCCCCGCGTGCGCGGGGAGCAGGCCTGGGCCGGCCAGATGGTCGTGCCGTTGCGGGGACCACCCCCGCGTGCGCGGGGAGCAGGGGCACCCCTGAGCCTCCTGGTAGAGGTTCCTGGGACCACCCCCGCGTGCGCGGGGAGCAGCCCGCCAACACGGTCGGCACGTGGATCCCGTCCGGACCACCCCCGCGTGCGCGGGGAGCAGCCGACAACCCGACAGGCCGACAGTCACTCACGGGGACCACCCCCGCGTGCGCGGGGAGCAGGACCTGGGGCTGATCTGGGTGATCGGCTGGATGGGACCACCCCCGCGTGCGCGGGGAGCAGCCGGAGTCCGAGGGACGGATCCAGCCGGAGGCGGGACCACCCCCGCGTGCGCGGGGAGCAGGACGCGATCGCCTCGAGCAGCATGTTGGTGTCAGGACCACCCCCGCGTGCGCGGGGAGCAGGGCACCCCTCGGGGACTGCGACAGATCGCCGGCGGACCACCCCCGCGTGCGCGGGGAGCAGAGTTGATCTGACCGATGGGGAGTCGGTGTCGGCGGACCACCCCCGCGTGCGCGGGGAGCAGCGGATGCGGCGACGAGGGATACGGGCTTCAACGGGACCACCCCCGCGTGCGCGGGGAGCAGCAGATCGCGACGAACCTGTATAGCGACATCGGTGGACCACCCCCGCGTGCGCGGGGAGCAGGTCGGGGGCGTCGTCGTTCGCCCGGGCGGCGTAGGACCACCCCCGCGTGCGCGGGGAGCAGGCTGCCCGGTCGATCCATTCCAGAGCCGCGGCTGGACCACCCCCGCGTGCGCGGGGAGCAGCTCGTCGGCCCGCCCGCGATGGCCGGGGTGTCGGGACCACCCCCGCGTGCGCGGGGAGCAGCTCCTGGCCCCTGACCACCCCGGCCCTCGGCTGGGACCACCCCCGCGTGCGCGGGGAGCAGACCTCGCCCAGCTCCTTCGCCAACTCGCGGGCCGGACCACCCCCGCGTGCGCGGGGAGCAGGGTGAACAGCCACGTCAGGCTCCCAGGGCTACGGGACCACCCCCGCGTGCGCGGGGAGCAGACTTGCTGACCTGCGGCGCTAAAGATCAACAAGTCGATTTTGCATCGCTAGGTTCTGCAAGATCCTCATCCGAAGCAGAGTGGACGAAGTGCTGCTTCATCGTAGCGCTGGTGTGTGGCGAGCGCTGCCGGGTGAGCGGCGGTCGTTCGGTTGGCGGCCTGTGAGGCCCTCGATAGGAGGGCGAGCAGTGGCGCTATGGGTGATGCTTGCGGGGTTCAATCGAATCGCTGTGGGTGTCTCCTGCTGTCAGTGCCCCGTGCGCCCTCTCCGACTCGAAGAAGGTTGTCAATGATCATTTGAAGGCCATCTTGTGCGGCGGGTGAGAGCTTCGTGATCGGGCGGATCTGGGGGTTGCGGTCTTCGGGTTGCCTGTGCCGGTGGCAGCGTCGGATGCGGCCGGGGTAGAAGAGTCCGTGGTGGGCGCAGCAGCGGGGCAGGTCTTCGTCGGTGGGGCGGGGTCATACATGCGAACTCCCTGCGAATCGTGGGGTCGGAAGGGGAGTGGGCCAGTAGGCCGTTAACTGCTCAGCCGTGCGTCCCGATGTGCGCCCATCCGTCAGTCGCGAAACGCCTTCACCAGTTTCTTCAAGTGGTCGAGGGCGTCGCCATACGAGGTGACGGAGAGCAGATCGGTGACCACCAGCCCGGACGGAAAGTCGGCGGCGATTAGGTAGGTGCCGCCTTCTCGCACCACACGCAACCCGACGGCCTGTCGCAGGTTCACCCAGTCGTTGACGTCGTCGTCGCGGCCCAGTTTGCGGACCGGTGCCCAGCCGTTGACTGGCATGTCACGCATCGTTGTCTCCTCACCATCGGGGTGTTTCGGAGACACGGTATGCGGTCGGAAGCCCACTAGGCCGTGTTTCGTAGTACGTCGACTTGTCGCGCGGTTCCAGCTTGTCGACCAGCTGCAACGTCCCCGACGGCAGCTTGACCGGTCTCACCTCCACCGTTCCGCCTGGTGGCCTGTGCCTCGGCGCCTGCCGCGAACCGGCCTTCTGATGTTTGTCGGACCCTTCAGGCACGATGCCCGGCCATGGATGTACGACAGGAGTTTCGGGGCGCAGCCCGGGAAAAGGGCGTGCCGGTGGACGAGATCGAGCGCTGGGTGCGGCTAGCCCGACCACAGACGGAGCTGGTTCCGGAGGGCGACGGCCTGCCTGTGGCCGGTCGGTTCGGCGGTCTCGCGGCGTTGCCGGAGGGCGAGGAGTGGCCTCCCGGGCAGTGTCTCGTATTGACGCTCGACCTTGCCGCTATCCCCTCGCACGGGCACGACCTTGACCTGCCGGCCGACGGGTCGCTGCTGTTCTTCGTCGAGCCGGACTTCACGCCCAATGACTGCCGGATCGTTTATGTGCCGGCCGGCACTCCGGTAACCGAGCACCCGAACCCCGGGGTGCCAGTCTTCGGTCCGATTCTGCTGCACGCTCGTGCCGGCTGGAGCCTTCCGGAGAACGAGCACGAGGTGCCGTTCGACCTTCGCTTGGATGACGAGGTCGAGGAAGTGATCGGAGAGGTGATGTGGGACCTCGAGGACAACAATTACGAGTTTTCTCTCGGCGGTTACGGCGGCGCCAGCACCGGCGGCGCGGACAACCCCATCCTCAACGCAAACGAGCACACCGTGTTACAGATCTTGAATGGCCAGGTTCGTCCGATGTGGTCTGTGTGATGGCCTTGGGCTGGGGTAGATCGATGGGATGAGGTATCCCGATGGAG
>NZ_JBAKHL010000136.1:0-5358 GCF_036902715.1 Micromonospora sp. CPCC 205546 | reverse complement strand
GGTGTGTGGTTGTTCTTTGAGAACTCAACAGGGTGCTTGATAAGCCAGTGCCAATTATGATTTATACCCCGGACTGGTCAGGCTTCGGTTTGGCTGGTCTTGGATTCCTTTGGCAACACTTTTTGTTGTCGGGACAGTTTTTCAACAAGTTTTTGTTGGAGAGTTTGATCCTGGCTCAGGACGAACGCTGGCGGCGTGCTTAACACATGCAAGTCGAGCGGAAAGGCCCTTCGGGGTACTCGAGCGGCGAACGGGTGAGTAACACGTGAGCAACCTGCCCTAGGCTTTGGGATAACCCTCGGAAACGGGGGCTAATACCGAATAGGACTGCTGACCGCATGGTTGGTGGTGGAAAGTTTTTCGGCCTGGGATGGGCTCGCGGCCTATCAGCTTGTTGGTGGGGTGATGGCCTACCAAGGCGACGACGGGTAGCCGGCCTGAGAGGGCGACCGGCCACACTGGGACTGAGACACGGCCCAGACTCCTACGGGAGGCAGCAGTGGGGAATATTGCACAATGGGCGGAAGCCTGATGCAGCGACGCCGCGTGAGGGATGACGGCCTTCGGGTTGTAAACCTCTTTCAGCAGGGACGAAGCGTAAGTGACGGTACCTGCAGAAGAAGCACCGGCCAACTACGTGCCAGCAGCCGCGGTAAGACGTAGGGTGCGAGCGTTGTCCGGATTTATTGGGCGTAAAGAGCTCGTAGGCGGCTTGTCGCGTCGACTGTGAAAACCCGCAGCTCAACTGCGGGCCTGCAGTCGATACGGGCAGGCTAGAGTTCGGTAGGGGAGACTGGAATTCCTGGTGTAGCGGTGAAATGCGCAGATATCAGGAGGAACACCGGTGGCGAAGGCGGGTCTCTGGGCCGATACTGACGCTGAGGAGCGAAAGCGTGGGGAGCGAACAGGATTAGATACCCTGGTAGTCCACGCTGTAAACGTTGGGCGCTAGGTGTGGGGAGCCTCTCCGGTTCTCTGTGCCGCAGCTAACGCATTAAGCGCCCCGCCTGGGGAGTACGGCCGCAAGGCTAAAACTCAAAGGAATTGACGGGGGCCCGCACAAGCGGCGGAGCATGCGGATTAATTCGATGCAACGCGAAGAACCTTACCTGGGTTTGACATGGCCGCAAAACTCGCAGAGATGTGAGGTCCTTCGGGGGCGGTCACAGGTGGTGCATGGCTGTCGTCAGCTCGTGTCGTGAGATGTTGGGTTAAGTCCCGCAACGAGCGCAACCCTCGTTCGATGTTGCCAGCGCGTTATGGCGGGGACTCATCGAAGACTGCCGGGGTCAACTCGGAGGAAGGTGGGGATGACGTCAAGTCATCATGCCCCTTATGTCCAGGGCTTCACGCATGCTACAATGGCCGGTACAATGGGCTGCGATACCGTGAGGTGGAGCGAATCCCAAAAAGCCGGTCTCAGTTCGGATCGGGGTCTGCAACTCGACCCCGTGAAGTCGGAGTCGCTAGTAATCGCAGATCAGCAACGCTGCGGTGAATACGTTCCCGGGCCTTGTACACACCGCCCGTCACGTCACGAAAGTCGGCAACACCCGAAGCCGGTGGCCCAACCCTTGTGGAGGGAGCCGTCGAAGGTGGGGCTGGCGATTGGGACGAAGTCGTAACAAGGTAGCCGTACCGGAAGGTGCGGCTGGATCACCTCCTTTCTAAGGAGCACCTTCCGACGAAAGTCGGTAAGGAGCCCGCGGCCCGCGAATGTCGGGTCGGGGTGCTCAATGGCGGAGACACTGGTGAGTTGGATGCCGGCAACGGCCGGGATACCTAGTACGGTCACCTTTCGGGGTGGTGTGGAACGGTTCCTCCTGGTGCGGCTGGGGTTTGGCGGAGAGCACCCTGTTGGGTCCTGAAAGAACAACCGGTGGTTGTTTCTTTCGGAGCCTTGAGCGGAACGTGAGTGTTTCGTGGGCTGCCAGGCATGGCCTGGTCTCGCATACCGTCCACTGTGGTGGTGCTGGTGTGGGGCTGTGGGTTGTGGGTTGGTCGTTTGTTGAGAATTGCACAGTGGACGCGAGCATCTTTGTGGTCAAGTTGTCAAGGGCGAACGGTGAATGCCTTGGCACCAGGAGCCGATGAAGGACGTGGGAGGCCGCGATAGGCCTGGGGGAGCTGTCAACCAAGCTGTGATCCCAGGGTGTCCGAATGGGGAAACCTGGCTGGAGTCATGTCCAGTCACCCACACCTGAACACATAGGGTGTGTGGGGGGAACGCGGGGAAGTGAAACATCTCAGTACCCGTAGGAAGAGAAAACAATTTAGTGATTCCGTGAGTAGTGGCGAGCGAAAGCGGATTGAGGCTAAACCGGCTGCGTGTGATACCTGTCAGGGGTTGCGTGGTCGGGGTTGTGGGACCCTGCTGAACGGGCTGACACTCGTTCGAGAAGTTACAAAGTCAGTGGCTAGTCGAACAGTCTGGAATGGCTGACCGTAGACGGTGAGAGTCCGGTAGGTGAAAGTTGCTGACCTTCTGTGGGTGTTCCCGAGTAGCGGCGGACCCCTGAAATCTGCCGTGAATCTGCCAGGACCACCTGGTAAGCCTAAATACTTCCTGGTGACCGATAGCGGACGAGTACCGTGAGGGAATGGTGAAAAGTACCCCGGGAGGGGAGTGAAATAGTACCTGAAACCGTTCGCCTACAATCCGTCGGAGCCTTGCGGGGTGACGGCGTGCCTTTTGAAGAATGAGCCTGCGAGTTAGTGGCATGTGGCGAGGTTAACCCGTGTGGGGGAGCCGTAGCGAAAGCGAGTCTGAATAGGGCGATTCAGTCGCGTGTCCTAGACCCGAAGCGGAGTGATCTAGCCATGGGCAGGCTGAAGCGCGGGTAAGACCGCGTGGAGGGCCGAACCCACCAACGTTGAAAAGTTGGGGGATGACCTGTGGTTAGGGGTGAAAGGCCAATCAAACTCCGTGATAGCTGGTTCTCCCCGAAATGCATTTAGGTGCAGCGTCGCGTGTTTCTTGCCGGAGGTAGAGCACTGGATGGTCTAGGGGGCCCACAAGCTTACCGAAATCAGCCAAACTCCGAATGCCGGTAAGTGAGAGCGCGGCAGTGAGACTGCGGGGGATAAGCTTCGTAGTCGAGAGGGAAACAGCCCAGATCACCAGCTAAGGCCCCTAAGCGTGTGCTAAGTGGAAAAGGATGTGGGGTCGCATAGACAACCAGGAGGTTGGCTTAGAAGCAGCCACCCTTTAAAGAGTGCGTAATAGCTCACTGGTCAAGTGGTTCCGCGCCGACAATGTAGCGGGGCTCAAGCACACCGCCGAAGCTGTGGCATTCACATTTTTACCTCGCTTGGACTTGATTCCTTGTGCAGGTGTGTGGATGGGTAGGGGAGCGTCGTGCCGGGGGTGAAGCAGCGGGGTGACCCAGTTGTGGACGCGGCACGAGTGAGAATGCAGGCATGAGTAGCGAAAGAAGGGTGAGAAACCCTTCCGCCGGATGACCAAGGGTTCCAGGGCCAGGCTAATCCGCCCTGGGTGAGTCGGGACCTAAGGCGAGGCCGAGAGGCGTAGTCGATGGACAACGGGTTGATATTCCCGTACCCGCGAAAGAGCGTCCCTGATGAACCTCGTTGTGCTAACCACCCAAACCAGCTGAGACTTTCGGGTTGATGTTGGGGAGCGTGGGAACCTGGCGGGTAGTAGTCAAGCGATGGGGTGACGCAGGAAGGTAGCTGAGCCCGGCCGGTGGTTGTGCCGGGGTAAGCGTGTAGGCCGTGTTGTAGGCAAATCCGCAACACATGAAGGCTGAGACGTGATGCCGAGCCGATTCAGGTGAAGTCAGTGATCCTATGCTGCCGAGAAAAGCCTCTAGCGAGTTCTTAGCGGCCCGTACCCCAAACCGACACAGGTGGTCAGGTAGAGAATACCGAGGCGATCGGGCGAACTGTGGTTAAGGAACTCGGCAAATTGCCCCCGTAACTTAGGGAGAAGGGGGGCCGGAGACGTGAAGCCCCGCGCGGGTGGAGCGTTGTATGGCCGCAGAGAGCAGGGGGAAGCGACTGTTTACTAAAAACACAGGTCCATGCGAAGAAGTAATTCGATGTATATGGACTGACGCCTGCCCGGTGCTGGAACGTTAAGGGGACCTGTTAGCTCTTCGGGGCGAAGCGGAGAACTTAAGCGCCAGTAAACGGCGGTGGTAACTATAACCATCCTAAGGTAGCGAAATTCCTTGTCGGGTAAGTTCCGACCTGCACGAATGGCGTAACGACTTCCCCACTGTCTCAACCACAGGCCCGGCGAAATTGCATTACGAGTAAAGATGCTCGTTACGCGCGGCAGGACGGAAAGACCCCGGGACCTTTACTATAGCTTGACATTGGTATCCGAATTAGCTTGTGTAGGATAGGTGGGAGCCGGTGAAGTCCATACGCCAGTATGGGTGGAGGCAATCTTGAAATACCACTCTGGTTGATTTGGGTATCTAACTTCGGACCGTTATCCGGTTCAGGGACAGTGTCTGGTGGGTAGTTTAACTGGGGCGGTTGCCTCCTAAAGGGTAACGGAGGCGCCCAAAGGTTCCCTCAGCCTGGTTGGCAATCAGGTGTTGAGTGCAAGTACACAAGGGAGCTTGACTGTGAGACTGACAGGTCGAGCAGGGACGAAAGTCGGGACTAGTGATCCGGCACTTGCGAGTGGAAGCGGTGTCGCTCAACGGATAAAAGGTACCCCGGGGATAACAGGCTGATCTTCCCCAAGAGTCCATATCGACGGGATGGTTTGGCACCTCGATGTCGGCTCGTCGCATCCTGGGGCTGTAGCAGGTCCCAAGGGTTGGGCTGTTCGCCCATTAAAGCGGTACGCGAGCTGGGTTTAGAACGTCGTGAGACAGTTCGGTCCCTATCCGCCGTGCGCGTAGGATACTTGAGAAGGGCTGTCCCTAGTACGAGAGGACCGGGACGGACGAACCTCTGGTGTGCCAGTTGTCCCGCCAGGGGCACGGCTGGTTAGCTACGTTCGGAAGGGATAACCGCTGAAAGCATCTAAGCGGGAAGCTCGCTTCAAGATGAGGTATCCCACCCCACTTTGTGGGGGTAAGGCCCCCAGCTAGACGACTGGGTTGATAGGCCGGAAATGTAAGCCCGGTAACGGGTTCAGTTGACCGGTACTAATAGGCCGAGGACTTGACTACTAAGCTGCTACGCGTCCACTGTGCAACTCTAGACAAACGAACAACAGACCCCGTGTGTGTGGTGTTGTTTGATATGTCTATAGTGTTACGGCGGTCATGGCGGAGGGGAAACGCCCGGTTACATTCCGAACCCGGAAGCTAAGCCCTCCAGCGCCGATGGTACTGCACTCGGGAGGGTGTGGGAGAGTAGGACACCGCCGGACAA
>NZ_JBAKHL010000135.1:0-5471 GCF_036902715.1 Micromonospora sp. CPCC 205546 | reverse complement strand
GCGTCGCCGGGGCGGTCCCGCCCCGTCAGCGCGTCGGCCAGCGCGGCGCGCGCCAGGACCGACCACGGGCGGGCGCCCAGCCGGTCCGCGGCGTCGCGGGCGGCGGAGAACCCGGCCACCGCGTCGTCCCAGCGTTCCTGCGCGGCGTCGACGAGGGCCAGCCAGTGGTCGACGGGGCCGCTGAGGTCGCAGCCGAACAGCGCGGACATCCACTGCCCCCGGTGCGGTCGCAGGGCCTCACGGGCCTCGGCGCAGCGCCGGGGGTCGCGGGTCGCGGCGGCGACGCCGGCGCGCAGCCGCAACCACAGCGGCGACACCGACCCCGCGTACGTCGTGCCGGTGGCCTCGATCCCGGTGGTCAGCCGGACGGCCGCCTCGACGTCGCCGCGCGCGACCGCGGTGATGCCCCGCAGCAGCTCGGGATGGGGGTAGTCGGTCGGGGACAGCCCGTCGAGCATGGCGTCGACCTCGTCGAACCGGCCCTGCAGGTGCAACCGGGACCAGCGCAGGTGCCGGCCCATGAAGGCGAAGTCGGAGTGCTCCCAGTCGCTGAGCCCGGTCAGCTCGCCGACCAGTTCGTCGGCCCGGGCGAAGTCTCCCCGGAACGCCGCGATGATGGCGGCGTCCATGGTGGCGGCGGACCGGTGCCGGACGTCGCCCTGGCGGGTGCCGGCGACGAAGGTGGTGAACTCGTCGTGATAGCGGGGGTCGCCCAGCTCCAGCAGCGCAACCCAGCGCAACGCGGTCGCCCAGAGCGCGGTCTCGCGGTCGCCACCGCGACGCGCCACGTCCCGGATCTCGGCGGTGATCGCGGCCCGGTCGCGGGCCGAACCGAGCCCCCAGGTGGTGTCGTGGCGGGCCCACAGGCTGAAGGTGAGCGCCTCGTCGTCGTGCCCGCGCCGGGCGAGGGACTCGGTGGCGGCGATGAGGTCGGTGACGAGCGTGCCGACCGGCAGCCCGCGCCCGGCCTCGCCGATCAACCGCCGGTACGCCTCCCGCAGCACGCCCTCCGCGTCGGCGAGGCGCCCGGGGCCGTCCTCGTGCCGACGGTGCACGACGAGGGCGACCCGGGCCAGCACCACCGGATCGTCGACCCCCACGGCCAGCGTGGCGGCCTCGGCGAGCAGCCGCCGGGCCTCCTCGCCGCCGCCCACGTGGTGCAGCAGTTGCCCCAGCTCGATCATGATCTTCACGCGTCGGGCCGGGTCGTCGGCGATCTCCAGCGCCCGGCGGAAGTGGACCACCGACTCGTCCACGGCCAGCCGGCGGCCCGCGTCGCGGGCCGCGGCGACCAGCAGCTCGGCGGCGCACGACGGTTCGAGGTGGGCGCCGGCGAGATGGGCGTGCCGGCCCAGGTCGGCCGGGATCAGCCGCTCGGCGAGCGCCGGCGCACGCTCGACGGCCCGGACGACGGCGGCGTGCCGGGAGCGGCGGTCGTCGTCGGGCAGCGCGTCGTAGAGGGTCTCCCGGACCAGGTCGTGGACGAAGGTGAACCGGCCGCCGCCGCGTGACACCACCAGCCGGGCGGTCACCGCCCGGTCGAGGAGCCGGTCGACGTGCGCCGCCGGGGTGCCCGCGCAGGCCGCGAGGACGGGGCGGTGGAACTCCCCGCCCAGCACGGCGGCGGCGGTGAGCGCCTCGACGACCGTCGCCGGCAACTGGGCGAGGCGGCGGCGCACCGCCTCCCGTACGCCCGGGGGGATCGCGCCGATCCGGCCGTCGGCGCGCCAGATCCGGGCGGTCTGCTCCACGAAGAACGGATTGCCGCCGGTGCGCCGGTGCACCTCGTCGAGGAGTTCGGCGTCGGGTGCCCGGCCGGCCGTGCGGGTCATCAGCGCGGCCACCTCGTCGCGGGACAGGCCGGTGAGGGTGAGCGTGGTCGCCTTCGCCACCAACGGCATCAGCAGCCGGCGCAGCGGGTGCTCGGGGGACTCGACCTCGGCGTCGCGGTAGGTGCCGATGAGCAGCAGCCGCTCGAACCAGGTGTGCTGGGCGGCGAAGCGCAGCAGCCGCATCGAGGCGGGGTCGGCCCAGTGCAGGTCGTCGAGCACAACCACGACCGGCCGGCGCTGGGACACCGCGACCAGCGCGGTGGTCACCGCGTCGTGGAGCCCGAACTCCTCCTGGTCGCCGCGGTCGTCGCCACCGGGGCGGTCGGTCGCCTCGCCGAGCAGCGCCGCGAGGCCCGGTTCGGCGGCCTCCCGGGCCAGCGCCCAGTCGTCGGCCGAACGACGCAGGCCGCGCAGCACCTGCACCCAGGGCCAGTAGCCGGGCGCGCTGTCGGAGTCCCAGCAGGCCGCGCCGAGCACCAGCGCGCCCCGCCGACGGGCCTCGTCGGCCGCCGCCGTGACCAGCGTCGTCTTGCCGATCCCGGGCTCTCCGGTGACGAGGACCAGGCCGCCGTGGCTGGCGGCCGCCCGGTCGACCTCGGCGCGCAGCAGACCCGCGGGATGCTCCCGCCCGATGACGCCCTCGTCGTACCGCGGCTCCATGACGCCCAGACCGTAGCGGAACGGTGGGACATCGCGAGCCCTTTACGCGGTGGACGCCGCGCCACGGGTGGATGCGGCGCCAGGCCGCCCGACGAGGTGCCGCGCGATCGTCCGGAGGAGGCACGACGGGTCCGCCGTCGGGCAGGCGAGGATTCAGCGGGCGTCGGTGACCACGTGGGAACAGGCGGAGCAGGCGGCGCGGCCCTGCTCGGCGTACCACCGGCAGGTCCGGCGGATCGCGCAGCGCGGCAGGTCGTCCTCCGCCGTACCGGTGGCCTCCTGGAAGGACGCCGCCACCCGCTCGCCGAGGCCGCAGTGCTCGCCCGTCCAGAAGCCGCACTTCGCCGTGACGCACGGGCCGGCCAGCCGGTAGCGGGACTCGACAGGCGTGTCCGAGCCGGCCTGGGCGAGGGCGACCTCGGCCGGGAGCGGGGGCGTCACGTAGGCGACCCGCCCCGCCGGAGTGATCATGCCGAGGAACACCGTGGCGTTGGCCGCGGGGGTGCTCGGGCACATCCGCTCCGGCGGGTCCGGCCGGTGGACGGAGTCCGTCACCGCTGCATCCAGAAGCCGATGTCGTTGATCTTCTGGCCGAGCTCCTCGGCGAACGGGCCGTCGACGACCCACATGCCGTACCACTCGGGGCGGAGCTTGAGGTTGGCGTGCCCGACGGCGAGCGGGTTGGTCAGTCTGCTGCCGGCGACGGAGAGGGCGTTGAGGCCCGCCTTCTGGATCTCGCTCGCGATCAGGCTCTGCTGTTCGGTGCTCAGGTCGACGCCGTCGACGACGAAACGGAATTCGCTGCGTGCCATGTCCTACCTCCGGTGGTCAGTACGATTCGGTCCGCAGCCCGCGCCGCAGACTCGCCCTGGTGAATGCCGCCCAGCCCGAGCGGGAGGCGGGGTCGACGGCGTGCCCGGCCCGGCTGACGTGCTCCCGCCAGTCCGTAGGGCCGGCCGTGCGCAGCCCCCACAGCTCCCGGCAGGCGGTGACCGCGAAGGCGACCTGCTCGCCCGAGCCGGTCCAGCCGGCGGGGCCGTCGGCCACCCGTGGTGCGCCGCCCGGTTCGACGCGCACCACCGGGAAGTGGTGGTGCAGGCTGGCGAGGGTGGCCAGGTGGGCGGCGTCGGACCGCCCGGCGGCGAAGGCGTCCCGCGTCTCGTCGTCGCGGGTGACCCGGATCGCGTGCAGTGTGAACGCGTCGCCGTCGGCGTCGACCCGGCCCTCGATCTCCACGGGGGTGCTCCAGACCCGGGGCGAGTTGGCCGACCAGAAGGCCAGCCAGGCGTCGAGACGCTCGTGCAGGTCCGTCTGGAAGCGGGCCGGGCCGCCGGCGAGCCGGGCGCCCGCGAGCCGGTCCCGTAGGACGAGGGGCCGGGCCCGCGCCGCTCCGCCGGCGCCTGGTGCGGCGTGGGCGGCGCCTGGTGCGGCGTGGGCGGCGCCTGGTGCGCCGAAAGTGACCGCCGAGGCCGCGGCGGCGCCGAGCAGGATCCGGCGCCGGGACAGTGAGGTGTGGGAATCGTTCATGGTCCGCCTTTCGTGGACGGCCTGTGCCACGAAACGCTATCGACCGACGTAGATCAACCGGGCCGTCGATCTATCGGTAGACCGACATGAATCCCGGTGATCGACGGCGGCACGAATCCGGCGGTTGTGCTGTCGGTCGTCGTCGCGCCCGAGATCGACCAAAAATCCGCTTCGGACCGCGACCACGACCGGTTGCCACGGGGGAGCGCGCGTGAAACGGAGGAGCCATTGATGCTCGAACGCTGATACCTGTATGGCATAAAAATACCTGTGAGGCATCGAGGCGACGGAGACCACACCACCGGCGTCGAGGTCCGACGCAGCCAGCCACGGCTAGCGATTGATAAGCGTCCATTCGTGCTCGTAACATCGCCACCATGCGTGTCCGTCGCGTCACCACCGCCGTCGTCCTCGCCGCGCTGCTGGGTCCGCTCGCGGTGGATGCCGCGCGGGCGGACGACGCCCCGGCGCTCACCACGCCCGGCAGCCCCGTCGTCGTGGTCGACCAGCCGCACCACCTCACCCTCTCCTGGACGCCCTCGACCTGGGTGGGCGAGCCGGCCGGCGAGGAGCCGATCACGTACGAGGTGCGGGCGCAGCTGGGCCCGCACGTCTACCGAAGTCTCGGCAGCACGACCGCCACCACCCTCACGCTGACCGACCTGGCGCCGGGCAGCGAGTACCGGCTCGTCGTCAACGCCCACACCCTCGGCGGCTACTCCGACCCCTCCCCCGTCACCGGTGTCCGCACGGCGTACGGGCGGGCGAAGGTCGGCTACCTCAACCTCGACTGGTCGCCGACGGACAACCAGATCCAGCACGTCCTCGAGGTCACCAACACCGGCAGCGGGCCGCTCGACCTCGCCACCGTGCGGGTGCGCTACCACCTGACCTTCGAGGGCGGCGACACCTCGCTGGTGCTCAACTGCGACTGGGCGGCGCTGGGCTGCGACCGGATCCGGCGCAGCATGACGTTCCTCCCGCCGCCCCTGCCGCCCGGCGGCCCGCCGACGCCCAGCCCGACGCCGACCCGCTACCCGCTGCCGGGCACGCCGATCCCCGGCTGGGTGGAGCTGACCTTCACCGACGGCGTCCTCGCCCCGGGCGCGTCGTCCGGGCCGATCCAGCTGCGTCACCACCGGCACGCCTGGACCGACATCGACGAGCGCGACGACCTGAGCTGGCGTGCCGCCACCGGCCGGTGGACCGACAACAGCCGGATCACGCTCGACGTCGACGGCGTGCGCGAGTTCGGCGACACGTTCGCCTGACGCCTGCGGCGGGGACTGGCGGTCGCGGCGGGGACTGGCGGCCGCAGCGGGGACTGGCGGCCCCGGCGGGGACTGGCGGCCGCAGCGGGGACTGGCGGCCGCAGCGGGGCGGTCGCGGGCACGCCGCGACCGGCAGGGGCCCGCGAGCGCCGGCCGGTGGCACCGGCCCCGGGGTCGGGGC
>NZ_JBAKHL010000134.1:0-5583 GCF_036902715.1 Micromonospora sp. CPCC 205546 | reverse complement strand
CCGGTTACATTCCGAACCCGGAAGCTAAGCCCTCCAGCGCCGATGGTACTGCACTCGGGAGGGTGTGGGAGAGTAGGACACCGCCGGACAATCTTTCGGTTCAGGGTCACCCTTTCGGGGGTGGCCCTGAACTGCGTCACCGACTTCTTCCGTGAGTCGGACGGGACTGCGGGTCAGAAGGCGTAGCGCACCCGGCAGTACGGAGCCTTCGCGGCGATCAGGTCCGTCAGGGCCGCCACGTAGGCGCCCTTGCCACCGGTGCGGTACCGCACGTTCCAGCCTCCGGTCTGCGACCGCTTCGGCTGCTGGAGTTCCGGCCGCCAGAGCACCTGTTCGGCCTTCGGGTGCCAGCCGAGGTTCACCTCGTGCAGCCGGTCGTTGTGGGTGAGGAAGATGACCTCGGCGGCGAGCTGCGCCTTGGCGGCGGGCCCGATCGCGTCGTCGAGCTGGTCGAGCAGCTCCGCCCAGTCGTCCAACCAGCCGTCGCGGACCACCACCGGGCTGAAGTTGACGTGCACCTCGTAGCCGGCCGCGACGAAGTCGTCGATGGCGGCGAGGCGCTGCGCGATCGGGGAGGTCCGGACGTCGAGCAGCTTCGCGTCCCGGGCCGGCATCAGCGAGAACCGGACGCGGGTGCGCCCCCGCGGGTCCCAGTCGAGCAGATCGCGGTTGACGTGCTTCGTGGCGAAGGTCGCCTTCGCCGTCGGCAGGTCCCGGAAGAGCGTGACCAGGTCCCGGACGTTGTCGGAGAGCCGCGCGTCCAGCGAACAGTCGGAGTTCTCGCCGATGTCGTACACCCAGGCCGACGGGTCGCACTGGTTCGGCTCGCCCTTGACGCCCTGCCGGCCCACGTGCCGACGCAGGTAGCCGGTGATCCGGTCGATGTTGGCGAAGACCGTCACCGGGTTGCTGTAGCCCTTGCGGCGCGGCACGTAGCAGTAGGCGCACGCCATCGCGCAGCCGTTCGCCGTGGACGGGGCGATGAAGTCGGCCGAACGGCCGTTGGGCCGGGCGGTGAGGGACCTCTTCACCCCCAGCACCAGGGCCTCCGTCTTGATCCGTACCCAGCGGGCGACGTTCGTCTCGTCGCCGTACAGGCGCGAGCAGCACGCCGCGCTGGCCGGGCAGGTCCTCGCCGTGTCCAGCCCACAGGGCCGCCTGGACGTCGGCCCGTACGACGGGCGGCTGCTGCGCGCCGTGGAGGCGTACGGCAAGCACCTGCTCTACCACGTCGACGACGCCCCGACGCTGCACGTGCACCTCGGCATGCGGGGGCTGTTCCTGCGGTACGACGACCCGGCCGTTCCGCCCCGCGCGGGCGTGCGGCTGCGGCTGGCCGGCGCCGGCGCCGCGTACGACCTGATCGCGCCCCTGCGCTGCGCGCCGCTTACGGGCGACGGCGAGCGCGCGCTGCGCTCCTCGCTCGGGCCGGACCCGCTGCGCGTCGACGCCGACGGCGACGAGGCCGTGCGTCGGCTCGGCGCCGCCCGGGGCGCGGTCGGCGCGGCGCTTCTCGACCAGGCGGTGTGGGCGGGCCTGGGCAACGCCTGGCGGGCGGAACTGCTCTTCCTCGCCGGCCTCGACCCGGACGCCCGGGCCGTCGGGCCGGCGACGGCCCGACGGCTGTGGGAACTCGCCGTGCGGCACCTGTCGCTGGGCCGCGACGCCGGGCAGGTGGTCAGCGACCCGGCGGCGCCGGACGAGCGGTGGGTCTACAAGCGGTCGACCTGCCGGCGCTGCGGTGCCGGTGTGCGGGCGTGGCGGCTCGGCGGTCGCACGGCGTACGCCTGCCCGGTCGACCAGCCAGCCGCCTGAACGCCCGGTCGGGGCGGCCGGGCGGTGGCGGGCACGCCGGCGGTCAGAGGCGCGGCCGGCGGGCGCCGGCGAGCCGCAGGGCGTTGCAGACGTCGACGACGCCCTCGACGTCCCAGGCGATCTCCCCGGCCACCCGCCGCGTGTCCGGGCCCGCGACGATGCCCGCGAGGATGACGACGCGGTTCTGCACGGTCACCACGATCTGCTGCCGGCGGGTGGTCCAGTCGCTGCTCAGCCGCTGGGCGACCAGCGCCGCCAGCCGGCCGTCCCCGGCGTCCGGCGCGGGTCCCGGTGGCTCGGGGCGCAGCCCGCCTTCGTCCGGGTAGGGCCAGGGGGTGAGCATCGCGTGCTCCTCTCGATGGTGTGCGGACCCGGGGGTACGCCCGGGACCCGGTGGCGGTCGGTCAGCGGGACAGCGCGTCGGACACCGTCGCCCGGGGCGGCCCGCCCGGGTCACGCCCGACGACGGCGGCCGTCAACCCGACCGCCCCGCCCGGGGAGAGCCGGCGGACGGCCTCCTCCGGGCTGGCGAAGATCGGGAAGAGTCCGTCGAGCCGCATGGTGTGCAGCACCGTGCGGATGAAGCGGGACGGGGCGGCCAGACAGAGCACGGCGTCCCGCTCGCGGGCGTCGCGGTGGGCCCGGACGAGCAGCCCGAGCCCGCCCGCGTCGATGAGGTGGACCCGGGTGAGGTCGACGACCACGTGTCCGCAGACCTCCACGGCCTGCCGCAGGGCGGTCCGCAGCCCGTCGGCGGTGTCCACGTCGATGTCCCCGGCGGCCGTGACCACGGCGACGTCGTCGAGGTGGTCGACCCCCAGCACACCGCCCCCCGGCTGCCGGCCCCTCCCGGTGGTGCCGCCTTCCACCCCGAGGCCCGCCAGGCTGCACCGGGGGCAGCGGTGCGGGCCCGTGGCGAAGGGCGAGCCGCTCCAGCCGTGTTCGGCCACCAGGGTCCAGACGACCTCGGCGTCGGGCAGGACGCACGCGGTGCCCGTGGTCGTGTCCCCGCAGCTGTCGCAGATCAACGTCATCAGGTGCTCGTCCGGTACGACGGTCATGGTGTCTTCCTCCACGGGAGGTCGGGCCGGGCCACGCGCCGGCCCCCGACCGGCGGCGTCGGGGCGGTGTCGAGGTCCGGCCCGCGCGGCGGGGCGGCCGCGCGGCGCGCCCCACCCGCCGTGGCCGCCACGAGGGCGACGCCGAGGACGGCCGAGCCGGCCGGCACGCCGATGCTCCACCCGCCGGACCGGTCGGTGTCGAGGCCGACGATGCGCGCCAGGATGACGCCCAGCAGTGCGGTGACGACCCCCGCCACCAGGACCAGCCAGACCGGCACCTCGCTGCGGTGCGGGGTCAGCCGCCAGCCCACACCGGCGACGAGAAGACCGACGACGAGCGCGGTGACGAGACCGGCGACGGTCATTCTGATCCCCCCTCCGGGACCGGTCGGCCGACGGCAGCCGGACCACGGGTGTGCCCCACCACCCTCGACGTCGCCCGTGGCGTCGGCCACGCGGTTGTATGACAGTTGCGTGACAAAACCCCCGAACGCCGGACACGGTTGGGCGACGCTCGTCGCCTTGGGGATGATGCCGGTATGACGGACGTGCTGGTGATCGAGGACGACGACCGGATCCGTCTGGCGTTGCTGCTCGCGCTCGAGGACGAGGGCTACCGCGTCCGGGGTGTGGCCACCGCCGAGGAAGGGCTGCTCAGGCAACGTCACGAGCCGGCCGACACCGTGCTGGTCGACCTGATGCTGCCGGGCCTGGACGGCTTCGAGTGCATCCGGCGGCTGCGCCGCGACGACGACGTGCCGATCGTGGTGGTCAGCGCCCGCGACGACACCCACGACATCGTCGCGGCGCTGGAGGCCGGGGCGGACGACTACGTGGTCAAGCCGGTGGCGATCAAGGAACTGTCGGCGCGGCTGCGTGCCCTGCGGCGCCGGGCCCGGGCGGTGCCCGACCCCGTGCCGGTGCTCACGTTCGGGCAGCTCGAGATCAGCCCGGACGCCGGGGAGGTGCGCCGGGCGGGCCGGCCGGTGCAGGTCACCCGCACCGAGTTCCGGCTGCTGTGCGAGCTGGCCGAGCACGCCGGTCGCGTGCTGTCGCGCCACCAGCTGCTGCAACGGGTCTGGGGCTACGACACCGGGGACGAGCGGCTCGTCGACGTGCACGTGGGTCGGCTGCGGCAGAAGATCGAGGACGACCCGGGCAGTCCCCGGCACCTGGTCACCCTGCGCGGCCTCGGCTACAAGCTGACCCGATGAGACGGCTGGGACTGCGGGCCCGCGTGTCCGCCGGGTTCGCCGTCGGCGCGTTGCTGCTGTCCGCGTCCATGGCGCTGGTCTCGTACGAGCTGACCAGGCGGTCCCTGCTCGACGAGCGGGAGCGCACCGCCGTGCGGGCGGCGTACTTCGACGCGGCGGTGGTGCGTACGGGCCTGGACACCGAGAACCCCGACGTGGTGGAGGTGCTGCGGTCCCTCGACACCGGCGGCAACCGCCGGCCGCTGCTGCACCGCGGCGACGACTGGTACGCCCGTACGGCCGACGCCGGCCTGACCGCCGCCATCCCCGTCGACCTGCAACAGCTCGTCCACGCCGGGGAACCGGCGGTGCAGCGGGTCCGGGTCAACGGCCAGCCCACCCTGCTCGTCGGCCTGCCGCTGGCCCCGTCCACCAGCTACTACGAGCTGACGTCGCTGCGCGAGCTGGACCAGACCCTGCGGGTCCTGGCGCTGGCGCTGACCGCAGTGGCCATCGTGGTCGCCGGATCCGGCGCCGCCCTCGGCTGGTACGCCACCCGGCACAGTCTGCGGCCGCTGACGGCGGTGGCCGACGCCGCGCAGGAGATCGCGGCGGGCAACTTCTCCGCCCGGCTGGCCGCCACCACCGACCCGGACCTCACCCGGCTCTCCACGTCCTTCAACCACATGGTCGACCAGCTCTCCCGGCGCATCGAGCGGGACCGCCGCTTCGCCGCCGACGTCAGCCACGAGCTGCGCTCGCCGTTGCAGACCCTGTCGGCGGCGGCCAGCGTCCTGGCCCGTCGTCGGGCGCACCTCGACGACCGCACCGCCACCGCCGCCGGGCTGGTGGCCGACGAGATCACGCGCTTCCAGCAGTTGGTCAACGACCTGATCCAGCTCGCCCGCAGCGACCATCCGGTCGACCGGACGCCGGTCGACGTGGCGGCGCTGGCCCGCCGCACCTGTCAGACGCGCGGGCTGCCGGACACCCTCGTACGCACCGACCGGGACGCCGTCCGCACGTGGCTGGTCGACGAGCGCCGGGTCGAGCAGATCCTCGCCAACCTGGTCGACAACGCGCTGCGCCACGCTGGCGGACCGGTGGCGGTGCGGCTGTGGCAGCGCGACGGGACGGGCGTCGTCGAGGTCGACGACGAGGGGCCGGGCGTGCCCGCCGGCGACCGGGACGTCATCTTCGACCGCTTCGTCCGTGGCCGGGCCGCGCACTCGCGGGCCGGCGGCGACGGCACCGGGCTGGGGCTGGCCATCGTCGCGGAGCACGCCGCCGCGCACCGGGGGACCGTCAGCGCGGACGAGCGCCCCGGCGGGGGCGCCCGCTTCCGGGTCGAACTGCCCGGAGCGCTGCCGTGACCCGCCACGTGCCCGCGGGCCCCCCGCGCGCCGTGACCCGCCACGCGGGGCACCGGCCACCCGCCGTGCCCGGTCCCGCGCCCGCGTGCCCCCCGCGCGCCGCGGCCGGCCGGGAGCCCACGCGCCCCGAGTCCGCAGCCG
>NZ_JBAKHL010000133.1:0-6171 GCF_036902715.1 Micromonospora sp. CPCC 205546 | reverse complement strand
CGGCGGGAGCCCGAGCGCGCCGCCGTCGCCCGGCGGGGCGCCGCGGCCGGCCGCGCGCCCACCGCGACGGGCCGGCGCGTCGGGGGCGGACGCGTCGGAGACACCGGCGTGGGAAGCGGGAGCGTCGGAGGCGTCGGCGTCGGGGGCGAGGGCGAGGGCGTGGTGGGCGAGCGCCAGGCCGGCCGCGCCCCGACACCAGCCGTACCCCGCCGGCAGGTCACCGGTCGGAGCGCCGGCCCGCCGCAGCGCGCGCCGGCCGGCCTGCGCGTAGCGGGCGCCACCGGTGCCGGCGTAGCGGCCCAGGGCCCAGCCGATGCCGGCCAGCCCGTCGGCGAAGCCCGCCCGCGTCGGCAGGTCCCCGCGTTCGACGACGTCGACGAGCCGGTCGGCCCAGCGGCGGGCGAGCGACGCGGCCGGCGCGTGGTCCAGCTCGGCGTGCACCGCGTGCATGGCGGCGAGGCAACCCGCGCCACCGTCGGCCCAGGCGACGGCCGGGGCGCCCGCGCTGGCGGCGGCCGCCAGGTCGACCGCGGCGCGGGCCTGCCCGGCGAGCCCGGGGTCGGCCAGCAGGGTGGACAGCCTGGCGAGCCCGTACGCGACGCCACCGAGGCCGTACAGTCCGCCGGGGCCGATCGCGGCGACCAGGTCCGGGCGCGCGTCGAGCAGCCGGAACAGCCCCGGCACCCCGCCGACGGCCCGGTGGGCCAGCTCGGCGTAGCGGGCCGTGCCGGTCACCGCGGCGAGCTGGCCGAGGAAGAGCGCGACCCCGAGATGCCCGGCGGCCAGCCCGGCACCCATCGGCAGGACGAGCCACTGCCGGTCGTCGACCAGCTCCAGGCCGAGCCAGTTCACCCGGTCCGTGCCGGCAACGCCGCGGGCCTGGATCTCGTCGGCCAGCGCGCACGCGGCGGCGAGCAGGCGCTCCGGCGACGCGGCGGCCTCCGTGACCGGTCGTGACGCCGGTGCGCCGGCGTGCCGGCCGTCGACCGGGCGCCGGGTCGCCAGCGTCGCCGCGACGATCCACTCCTGGTGCCGACGGTCGGCCTCGTCCAGTGCGGCGATCTTGCTCAGCGCGGCGTCGAGCCCGCAACGGGCCAGCGGCACGGGCAACAGGGCGCCGTCTCCGGCGACCCGCACCGCCCGGTCGCCCGGCGTGCCCTCGAACAGCGGTACGTCGCCCGCCCACAGCGCGGCGAGTTCGTACGCGGGGAGCTGGGCGAGGAACGGGTGCCCGACCGCGCTGGACCACAGGACGCCGAACGCTCGGTCGCGCTCGAGCGCGTCGCCGAGCACGTCCGGGTGGGTGGTCTCGGTGAGCAGGGTGTGGTACGCCGAGGTGGGCCGGGCGACCAGCCGTACCGGGACGTCGGCGCAGGAGGCGACCAGGTCGGTGAACTCCGGCCGGTGCGCCCGGATCGTCTCGTACGCCAGCCGGAACCCCGCCCGCAGCGCCGGCTCGTGGGCGCCGGGATCGACCACGGCGTCGCCGACGCGGGGCCGGTTGCGACCACCGGCGAAGTCGACGGCGCGACGGGTCAGCCGCATCCGGTCGGTGCCCGGGTCCGCCCAGTGCAGCGCGCTGGCGGGTGCGGTCCCGCCCTGGTCGCCCCCGACGCCGGACAGGTCCATCGCCCCCTGGTCGCCCACGACGATCACCGGCATCAGACCGGTCCGGTGCACCGAGGCGGTCAGCAGGTCGGCGGCGGGGTCACCGGTGCCCACCGGTTCGCCCAGCGCCGGGTGGAAGAGCGTCTCGGTGTCCACCACGACCGGAGTGTCGCCGGCGGCGATGAGGTTCTCGTAGTGCATGTCCGTGGCGTGCAGGGCGTGCAGCAGCGCGACCAGGGCGCCCTGCCGGCGGTAGAACGCGTCCGCCTGCCCCGGGTGGCTCAGCGCCGCCGCGTCGACGTGCTCCGACCAGCCGTAACCGGGCCGCACGAGGGTGGCGACGCCGCGCAGCCCCAGCCCCGGCGCCCGCTGCTCCAGCCAGTCGACGAACCCGGTGAAGCGGACCTGGCAGGTGAGGTCGCGCGGCTTGTAGACGACGCGTCGGCCGTCCGCGAAGCGCAGGATGCTGGTCGTCCGGCCACCGGCGTGGGCGTCGCCCAGGTTGCTGCGGATCTCGACCAGCGGGCCGGGGTCGCCGCCGCCGAGCAGGCTCCCCACCAGGGCGTCGCGATCGGCGACGAACCGGGTCAGGAGTTCGAGCCGGGCCCGGGCGGCCGTCGTGCCGGCCTGCGCCAGCAGGCGGGCCAGCACCGGGTGGCGCTCGACCAGCTCGGCCAGCCCGGCGGGGTCGCAGAGTTGGGCCACGAAGTCGGCGAACCGGGCCCGGCCGTCGGCGCCGGCGAGCCGACCGGCCGACCGGCGCCGGTGCAGCTCCGAGACCAGCGTGCGGGCCGCGAGGGCGAGCAGGTGCCGGCCCAGTGCGGCGGCGAACTGGTCGGTGAGGGCGGTCAGGTCGACGGTCCGCACCGTCGCGCGCCTGCGGGCTGCGGGAAGGAACCGGTCGACGGCGACGTCGACGAACGGTCGCAGGGGCGCGGTGAGGGCGGCCCGCCAGTCCGCCGGGTCCGCCGGAGGTCGGGGCGTGGTCGCGGCGGCCAGGGCCGCCTCGACGTTCTGCGCCCAGGCCGGGCGGGGCGTCCTGGCGGCGAGCGCGGCGCGTTCCTCGACCAGCAGGGCGCGCAACCCCGCCTCGTCCAGGCCGACCTCGGCGAGCCGTGCCGCCAGGCCCGGACCGTGCGCGGCGCGCCACCGGGCCAGCCGCGCGTCGGCGGCGTCCCCGCGCACGCCGGCGGTGCCGTCCGCGGGGACCGCGCCGTGGGCGCCGTCGGCGGCGCGCGTAGTGTCCGCAGCGCCAGCGTCGTCCGTGGTGTCGCATCCACCGGCGGTGTCGCCGGCGTCCGTGGTGTCGGCGTAGCCGGCGGGGTCCACGTCGCGCGGCGGACCGGCGGACGGCGGGCCCGGTGCGGCGCCGGCCCGGCCGGGCGCGCGTTCGTGCAGTGCGAGCCCCGAGGCCCACCAGTGCGGGGCCAGCCGTACGCCGGAGCAGGCGTGATCGGTGGCGCCGGCCAGGGGAGTCGAGGTCACCGTTGCACGGTGCCAGAGCGGTTCGCCGAGTTCATGCGTGGAAACTACCCACATTCGCGCCACGGCGCTGGCCGCGACGAGTGTGCGCGAGCCCGCCGGGCCCCGGACGCCGGGGCCGACGGTGCGCGAGGGCGTTCGTCGCCCGCCGTGCGGCCCGCCCCATCCTAGTCACGATGAGTGATCAAGTGAATGGCCAGCGTGATGACGGTGGAAATTGGGTGTCGACCACGCATGTGGATGGTGCCGGTGCCGGTGAGTCTTCGGACGACTGTTCTGCCCGGGGCGGCGCGATGAACGGAGCCAGGGATGGAGTTTCGGGTACTGGGACCGGTGGGGGCCTGGCGGGGTGACGCGGAGGTGGCGCTGGACGGGGCGAAGCAGCGCACCGTGCTCGCGGCGTTGCTGCTCGCCGAGGGGCGTACCGTGCCGGACACCCGGCTGTGCGAGCTGCTCTGGGGGGAGCACCCGCCCGCCACCTTCGCCGCCCAGCTCTACAACTACGTCTCGCGGCTGCGCAAGTACCTCGGTGCCGAGGTGGACATCGTGCGGCAGTGGTCGGGCTACCAGGTCCGCATCGGTGCCGCCCGGCTCGACCTCGTCGAGTTCGAGCGACTGGCCGAGGCCGGGCGGGAGGCGCTGCGCGGCGGGCGGCACGCCGAGGCCGCCGAGCGGCTGCACGCCGCCATGTCGATGTGGCGCGGTCCCGCGCTGTCCAACGTGACCGAGCACCTCGCGACGGCCGAGGCGCACCGGATGGCGGAGCTGCGGATGGCGGTGCTGGAGAGCCGGATCGAAGCCGACCTGCGGCTGGGGCGTCACCTCCGGCTGGTGCCCGAGATCACCCGGCTCGTCGCCGAAAACCCGCTGCACGAGGGGCTGCGGGGCCAGCTGATGACCGCCCTGCTGCACTGCGACCGGCAGGCCGACGCGCTGGCCGCGTACCACGAGGGCCGCCGGGTTCTCGCCGACGAGCTGGGCGTCGACCCGGGGCCGCTGCTCACCGAGGCGTACCGGTCGATCCTCGCCGGCCCCCCGGCCCCGCCGGTCGTCGTCGCGGAGCCGAGCTGGCACGGGGTGCGGCCCGCGATGCTGCCGCCGGGCGTCGGTGACTTCGCCGGGCGGGAGGAGGAGCTGAGCGGGTTGCTGCGGGTGCTGACCGCCGAACCGCACGCCCGCCCGCCGGTCGCCGTGGTCACCGGAATGGCCGGCGTCGGCAAGAGCACGCTCGCCCTGCACGCGGCCCACCTCACCCGGACCGCCTTCCCTGACGGCCAGCTCTACGCCGATCTCGGCCGCGGGCGGGGCAACGCCGTCGAGCCCTACGACGTGCTCGGCTGGTTCCTGCGCAGCCTCGGGCACCCCGAGTCGGCGATCCCGAAGGGACTCGACGAACGGGTCCGGCTCTACCGCAGCCAGCTCGCCGGGCGGCGGCTGCTGGTCATGCTCGACGGCACCGCCGACTACGCGCAGGTGTGCCCGCTGCTGCCCGGCGACCCCGGCTGCCAGGTCATCGTCACCAGCCGGCTGCGGATGCCCGAGCTGGCCGGCGCCACGTCGATCGAGGTCGGCACCCTGGACCGGGCGCAGGCGCTCGCGCTGCTCGGGCGGATCATCGGGGCGCAGCGGATCGCGGAGGAGACCGACGCCGCCGGCCGGATCGTCGAGCTGTGCGGCCGGCTCTCGCTCGGCGTCCGGGTCGCCGGATCGCGGCTGCTGGCGCGCCCGCACTGGTCGCTCGGGTACCTGGCGGACCGGCTCGCCGACGAGCGGTACCGCCTCGACGAGCTCCGGCTGGGCTCGATGGACGTCCGGGAACGACTGGACAGCAGCTACCACCAGCTGGCCGACCTGGGACAGCTCGCCCTGCGCCGGCTGTCGCTGCTGCGCGTGCCGGCCTTTCCGAGCTGGTGCACCGCGGAGGTGCTGGGCGTGTCTAGGCACGCCGGCGAGGAGGTGGGGGAGGACCTGGTCGACGCCCGGCTGCTGGAGATCGTCGAGTCCGACGGCGGCCGGCGGCAGCGCTTCCGCTTCCACGACCTCGTGCGCGTCTTCGCCCGGGAGAAGGCCGACCAGGCCGACCGGGTGCTGGTGGCCGGCGCCGGGGCGCTGAGCGCGGTGGGAAGTTGAGCCGGCGGCGGTGTAGAGAAGATATAGCCGGCGGCCGCACGGTCACGGGGTGAAAAGCGTGACAACCAGGGACTGCGCGACGGCCGTCCCCGTCGACGTGGAGCGCGTCGCCCCCGACACGATCGTGGCCCGGATCCGCCCCGACCTCGGCGATCCGGTCTTCGCCGGCCACTACCCGGGCTTTCCGCTGCTGCCCGGGGTGCACATCTTCGAGTTCGTCCACCGGGCGGTGCGCGCCGTGGCCCCCGAGCTGGTGCTGACCGAGATCGTCAGCTGCCGTTTCCTGCTGCCCTTCCGCGGCGACGACGAACTCGTCATCACGATCCACCGCGACGGCGAACTGTGGCGGGGCGAGGTCGCCGTCGCCGCCGTGCCCGTCGCCGAGGTGCTGCTGCGCTACGCGAGCGAGGAGTGACCGCCATGATGGGGATCGAGGAGATCAAACGGATCGTCCCCCACCGGCCACCGATGCTGCTGGTCGACCGGGTCACCGAGCTGGTGCCCCGGCGACGGCTGGTGGGCTCGTTCACGGTCACCGGTGACCGTCCGCTGCCGATGTCGCTGCTGCTGGAGTCGTGGGGGCAGGCGGCGCTGGTGCTGATCCGACACGACCGGCCGATGCCGGACGTGCTGACCGACGGCGTGCCGGTGGCCGGCGTCTTCGAACACATCCGCTTCGGCCGGCCGGTCCTGCCCGGGGAGACGGTGCAGCACCGGGTCACCATGAACCGGCTGGTCGCCGACACCGCCTTCGTCACCGGAGACAGCGTGGTCGGCGACACCGTGGTGCTGCGGGTCGGCCGGCTGGTCGGGGCGATGCGCTCGGTGGAGTCGCTGCGGGCGTCCCTGGCGGCGGCGGCCCGGGACGCGCGGCCGGCGGCGCCGGACCACCCGGCGGGCCCGGACCCGCAGGCCGGCCCCGACCCGCGGGGGGCCACGGGCAAGTCGGAG
>NZ_JBAKHL010000132.1:0-6484 GCF_036902715.1 Micromonospora sp. CPCC 205546 | reverse complement strand
GGATACCTCATACCGCCGATCTACCCGACACCACAACCGTCACACCAGCAACGCCATCCACATCAGACGAACCTGGCCTTTCAAGATCTGTTAGCTGGCTTCTTGAGGTAGCGCAGCAGCTCTAATGGGGAGGTTTTGGACCTCAGGCGGGCGAAAAGCCCGACACCGAGGAGTTCGTCGTCTTCCTCTGCCAGGTCATCCGCACGGCCGGCCAGTGCGCGCAGTGGCGTATCGGCCCGTGGGGGAACGAGATCGAGACTTCTCCGACCGGCCGCGTTTCGGAGTACGACCGGCTCGTCCTCGGACATAGCGAGGCCGACGAGCACATCGTTCAGGCCGACGAGCTGGTTTTCCGATACGATCCGCAGAGCTAGATATCTGGCGTCGAGGGAGCGGTCCCGATCGGTGAGGTACGGGCGAACCAGTTCCTCGATGCCTGGGTAGGTCAGCCCGGACAGGTCGAGATGCACGGCTTCGTCCAGCGAGTAGTCGTCCGCGAGTACGAGAAGTCGGCGCAGTAGCGACTGCCTGAAGTCGGGGTCGATGAGTTCGACCTGACTGCCGATGAAAGCTGCAGGATCGTCGTCGAGTAGGTCCCCGAACCGGTCCGGGTCGAGCGCGATGAGCCACGCTGCTACCGCCTGAACCTGAGGTGCGAGCAGCCCACCGGGCACCCGCAGCAGCGCGTCCAGCTGCACCTTCGTCAACCTGAGGTCGGACAGATGGCGGGCCGCCAGATACTCGGCGACTGTCTGGTGAGTAAACTTCATGGCGCTGTCCGCGGAACCCTCGAACAAGGCGGTGCCTAGAACATCTGGGTATGGCGCTGGTACCGGTGTCTCAGGAAAAAGGCTGGCGTAGTCATCTTCCGAAAGGGAGAGCCCATCATCCGGTTCGTGCAGTCTGAACGTCTTGCGAGTGGTGAACAGACTCAGCACGGCGAGACGCCCTGCACCGTCTCGGAGGGCGCGGTGCTCGCCAGCGTTTCCGGCCGCCTGCCGGCGAGGGTTTTGTTCCTTGCACAAGCGGTCAATCGCGCGGTCGTAAAGATCACGCTGCGTGCTCGGTAGCACGGCACCCGCGGCTCTGTAGTCGTCGAGGAGGAACTCAAGTTCTTTCGGGTGCCGGGTGAGCGGTGTTGCCCTCGCGGAGGTGACAGCTTCGAGGAACGCCTGCCCGGACACGCCAAAGGCGTCGGCAAACGTCACGACGTCGTGGCTGGTCAGGGCGATCAAATCCAGCACAGTGACGTCGTCGCCGAGGGCTCGATGAAGTACTTGGTTGACGCCGGGAAGCCAAGCGGCCGTACGACACGCAAGGACCAGCCTGACACCCTCGGGAAGGTCTCTGACGACATCTTCGATCAGGTCCGCCAGCTGCGTCGTCGGCAACGTCGACTCATCCATGCTGTCCAACGCCAGCAGCCCATCCGCGGCGTAGGGCCTGAGCTCGGCCAGCGCGTGCATGATCTTCCCATGAAGATCACCGTAGGTGCCCAGGGTGATGAAGCGTGCTCGCTCGCCGAGTGACTCGACGAGACGTCGGAGTTCGACTGTCTTGCCTGCCCCGGGTGGCGCGAGCAGGACCGTGCAACGGCCGGTGACGCCGTCCGCAAGACTCAGCTGATCCACGTCAGACGGACGGACCGCGTTCCGGTCGCTACTAACCCGATTCATCCAGAACCGGGAGAGAGGTGTCGGGATCCGGGTCACGTGATTAATTTTAAGGCTTTGTGGCGAAACTCCTTAGTCGCGACCTACGCGACCGGCGGCGCAGCCGCAGTCGCGCGGCCCGGTCGAGCAGTCCCGGCATACTCTTCTGCCGCGAGTCGCACGTCAGGCGGCCAGCATGTCGGTGTGTGGGGTGGTCAGATCTGGTGCTCGACCCGATGCCGCAGGTACTCATCTGGATGGGTGCGGGCGATGCGAATCGCCTCGGCCACCGTCTCGTGCAGATCCTCGGGGTACTGCTGCCTACCGAGGTCGAGCCCCGGAAGAATGCACCGGCGGACATCCAGGTCCTCGTTGGTGACGAACACGCGTAAGGCGGTTTCGTGCCACTCCTGGCGGAGGTCGGCGAACGCGTCGTACTCGGCCTTACTCTCAGCCGTCGGGGAGCGGGAGCCGGCGAGGTAGGTGAGGGGAACCTGCGTCCAGTACCAGGCTCGCGCTGCGCCGGCCCGTTCAGCGTTGGTGCCCGTCCGGAGATGTTTGAGCAACGCCAACTGCACCCGCCTGCGGCCGAAGGCGGCAAGAGCCGGTTCGACGAGCTGCCGGTTGAAACTCGGATCCGGCTCGAGGACCGCAGCGCGCACCAGCGGTTCGAACCACTCCTCCAGTACCGGCCGACGGCGCATCGCTTGGGCAACCACTCGCCGCGCCTCGTGCTGCCACCTCCGCCGCGAACGCCGAGTGTTGGTCGTCACCAGCGGACGCTCCGCGTCGAGCAGGTTGATCAGCTCCCTCAGGCAGCGCTCGTACCTCGTCGAGGTGTTCTCAGTGCGTCCGGGCAGCGGAGCGTACAACCGCGGCGCCTCGGCCGGGTCCGGCGACGGAGTGCTGGTCGGTTCGTCCCCGGTCTCCATGAGCGTCACCTTTTTCAGCGATTGACGGCAGACCCCCACGGCCGAACGTAGGGAGCAACGGAGCACGTGTTGAACCGTTTGCTTCACGAACCGGGGGCTTTCGATGTCGAGGAACCCTCTTCTGCCGCAACGACGTGCGGCGTCCGGCGACGCGACCGTCACCGTGAGAGCGAAGAGTAGCTCAGGAGCATCTTGAAGGCGGGCCCCGGCCGCGAAGGCCGCCAGCCGGCGGCCACCGCCTGACGGATGCCTACAGCCACCGTTCCGGGCATCATTGGCTGGCTCGGCAGTCCGATCCAGTTGCCGGGGTGGGCGCAGGGCAGCGATACGACCAACAGGGCGCCTGGCTGCTCCGCCTGCTCGACAACGAAGCTCAGCGGTGACCAGCCATTGGCTTGGCAGTAGGTCGGTCTGCGCCGAACTGCCCAGCGGAAGGTAACGCCTTCTACGGTGATCCGTCGGGAACCCTTGGTAGCCAACGTCATCCGTTCCCTTTCGCTCTCGACACCACATAGGCGAGCACCGTAGCGAGTACTCGACACGACTGCTATCGAGTTGGGGTCCGCGCGGACCTGCCGCCGAGCGAGCGTGGCGTGCGTCGACGGAGCACAGCCGACTCTGCCGAGATCAGTGCACCTGACCGTGGTGACCGATGCTCACACTGGCCAAAGACTCCTTGAACCGGGGACCTTCCGGGCGAAAACTGGAGCTCCGGCAACCCCCGACCCGCTTCGGTGGCGATCATGCCGGTCGATGTGTTTGAGTATGAACTATGCTTACGCCTTGAATGTGAACGACTCTCTGACATGACAAGAAGTGCCGGTGGACGACAGGATCGCCCGGATTCAGGTCAAGCTCGCAGCTTTGCCTCCAGCGGAGGAGGCCGTTCTCGGCCCCGTGCTCACTGAGCAGCAAGTCTCAGCCTTTGAGGAACTGCACGGCACTCGGATGCCGGAGGAGTTCCGCCAGTTCGTCACCCACATCGGCCATGGCGGGTACGGCCCAACCTATGGACTGCTGTCCATGGAACGATGGGTGTCCGGGGCCGGGGGAGTCAACGGAAACCTCGCTGAGCCATTTCCCTTCGTTCCTGACATGCACATCGCCGAACGGTCTGCCGGTAGGCGCGGCGGCGCTGCGCCCACTTTCGCGGGCGCGATCGCGGTCGTCTACCGAGGATGCAGCGATTTCACCCTGCTCGTCGTCACCGGACCCGGCCGCGGCCGTCTGGTCGAGGTCAACTCTGAGGGCTTCTTCACGCCTCACTTCCACACCGACCCGGACTTCCTCGCCTGGTATGAGCGTTGGTTAGACTTCACCCTGGCCGGACATCGTGATCTGACCTGGTTCGCAGACCAGATGGCCGGCGACGAAGCAGCGCTCGTGGCCACGCTGCTGAACAGCGAACTCGCAACACGACGCCGTGCTGCCGCGTACACCTTCATCACGTACCCAGCACCAAGCGCATCGCTCCCCAATGTCCTGACACAGGCACTGTCGACGGAACCGCACCCGGCCGTGAGGGAAACGATCTTGCGCGCTCTGTCCGCTCAAGGCGAGCACGGCCGCGATCGCCTGACCACAGCACTCGCAGATCCGGTACCCGGTGTTCGATCTCTCGCGGCCAACCTCATGACCACGAACACACCACAGGGAAGACAGCTGTGCCCCCAGCTACGCCATACCCTCGGCAATCATCTGAGAGCGGAGAAGGACCGCTCGGTGCGTGACACCATCCAGAGATTGCTGGACCACTCGCACTGATCCACACGATCCTGCGGGTCTGCGGCCGACCTCGCCGGCGACCGGCACTGTTCGCCGACCACGCCTGCAACCGTTGCCGCAGGACTCCAAGATCCGGTCTACTCTTCTGCCGCGGACAGCGCGTTCGCGATGGTTGCGCTCAGTGCTATCGCCGCTGTCGGCGGCCCTGGGTGTTGGCGTTCTGGGTGAGGTCGGCGCGTAGCTGGGTGCGGGTGCGCATCAAGATCCGTCCGAGCATGTTCTTGCCGGTGCCACTCCGGCCGCGTCCCCAGTAATGGTCAGTGCTGGTGTCCTCGACGATCTCCTCGTCGCCGGTGTCCAACAGGATGGCGCGGATGTTGGCGTGGGCGGTGAACTTGGCCGTCACGGCCCGGCGCATCACGTCGTCTTTGACCCGTTCCCAGTCGCGGCGCAGCGGCCGGGACCGGTCGCGGCCCAGCTCGGCGGCCCGCAACGGGGTCGCCGTGCGCCGGATGAGTTCGGCGTGGCGGGTACCGGGGAACTTCTGGGCCTGGAAATAGTGCTCGGAGGTCGTCCACCAGTGGCCGTCGAGGTCGAAGCCGTGGCCGGAGAAGTTGGAGAAGCAGCCGTACGGAACCTCGTCGGCACCGTAGAAGTAGATCGTCATCGGGGCCTCGGAGCGGGGGTCGGGGATCTGCACCGTGTCACAGGCATCGACAGAGCGGCAACCGAGTTCGCTGGCCACCATCCGGATCTGCCGCGAGTCGCGCGGCTTGGCGGTCCCGCGTGGCGTTCTAGGCCGTGTTTCGTAGGGCTCGAAGCCATTGGTTGATGGCTGCGATGGTGAGGGTGGCTTCGTAGCGGACGGCGAGTTTGTCGTACCTGGTGGCCATGGCGCGATGCTGTTTGAGCTGGTTGATGCCGCACTCGACGGCGTGCCGCAGGCGGTAGGTGGCGGGGTCGAACGTGGGCGGGCGCCCGCCTTTGGAGCCTTTGGCTTTGCGGTGGGCGTCCTGATCAGTCTTGCTCGGGATACACGCCCGGATACCTCGCTGGCGCAGGTGGGCCCGGTTGGCCTTGGAGGCGTACGCCTTGTCGGCCAGCACGATGTTCGGGCGGGTGCGCGGCCGACCGCCACCGGTCCGGGTGACATGCACCTTGGCCAGTACGGGAATGAACTGCGGGCTGTCGCCGCGCTGGCCTGCGGTCACCACCACGGCCATCAGCTTGCGGCCCTGCTCACAGGCCAGATGGGTCTTGGTGGTCCACCCGCCCCGGGACCGGCCGAGCCCGTGATCGGCCGGCTCCTGCTGGACACCGCCGGGCGGCTGCTTCTGTGTGTCGCCGTCACGGCGGGCCCCGGCGGCGTGCTGGTGGGCCCGGGCGACGGTCGAGTCCACGCTCACCGTCCAGCTGATCAATCCGGCCGCGTCCGCGCGGGCCTGCAACAAGGCCAGGATCTGTGCCCAGACACCGTCGCGCTGCCACCGGCGAAACCACCGGTACAAGGTCTGCCACGGCGGATATACCGTGGGCACGTCGCGCCACGGTGAGCCGGTCCGGACCCGCCACCGGATCCCGTCGATGATCACTCGCATGGTCCATCTGCGTGGCCGATCACGACCCGTTCCCGCGGGCAACAACGCCTCCAGCGCCGCCCACTGCAAGTCGGTCAGGTCGTGTCGCCTCGCTGCCGCTACGCTCGGCACGAGGTCTCCGGTGTGAAGTTCTGGCTTGGTCGCTGAACCACATACCGGAGACCTCTTCAGTTATCGAACCGCCACGCCGCAACATCGACGGCGCTACGAGACACGGCCTAGCCTAGTACCGACGCAGTTGTCTGCTGGTCGACCCAATACCACAGGCTGGGCGTCGCCGCTCTGCGCCGAACCGCCCGCGACGCGGTGGACGCCGAGCCGGGGACCACGCCGGAGTCCTGACCGCGTCAGCCGTTGAAGTCAGTCATCAGCCAGATCCGGTCGAAGGCGCGCTCGGCCAGATCCGCATGCTTGATCATGAAGTTGACTACAATCAGCGTCTCGCCGAACGCGTCACCCACCTGCCCCTCGTCCAGCCAGACGGTGGCTACAGATCTTGAATGGTCAGGTTGTGTCGGGTTCGAGTGTCAGTCCGGTGTGAGCGAGGAACCCGTCGAGTAGGTCGGTGCGGTACTGG
>NZ_JBAKHL010000131.1:0-7242 GCF_036902715.1 Micromonospora sp. CPCC 205546 | reverse complement strand
CGTGCCCGGTCCCGCGCCCGCGTGCCCCCCGCGCGCCGCGGCCGGCCGGGAGCCCACGCGCCCCGAGTCCGCAGCCGGCCGGTCGCGGCCGGGCCGGTGGCGCGGTGTCGGCGGCATGCTCGTCGTGCTCGGGCTGTTGGCCGGGTGCGGTGTGCCGACCGAGGGCGCCCCGCGCGCGGTGGCGCCGCCACCCGGGCCGTTCCCCTCGCCGGGGGCGGTCGTCGCGACGCCGAGCCCCACCCTGGCGGCGGGGCGCACGACGGAGGTCCTCTGCTTCGTGCGGGACGACCGGCTGGTCCGCGTCGAGCGTCGCGTCGACGGCACACCCACCGTCGACGCCCAGCTCCAGCACCTGCTGGCCGGCCCGACCACCGCCGAACGCGACACCGGCCTCACGACGGCCCTGCCCGGGGCCGTCGCGGTCGCCGCCGCCCGGCCGCGCGGCACCGAGGTCGACGTGGATCTCGGCGGGCCGGGCGACGAGACGGGCCGCAGCGACGAGGTCCTCGCCTTCGGCCAGATCGTCTGCACCCTGACCGCCCGTTCCGACGTCGAGTCCGTGGCCTTCTTCCGGGGCGGGGCCCCGCTGGGGGTGCCGCGGGCCGACGGCTCGTTGTCGCGGCGTCCCCTTGCGGCCGACGACTACGCCGGCCTCGTGGCACCCCGCTGACCGACAGGTGGGGCCGCCGTCCCGGCGGCGCCTGTGCGGCCCGGCGGCTGTGCGGCCCGGCGCCTGTGCGGCCCGGCCCGACGCCGGCGACGCCGGGAGTGCCGTACGACCCGAGCGGGACCGGCCCGCACGGGGCGCCGGGCCGGCCGACGGGGTCAGCCGCTGAAGGCGGTGAGGAACCGGTCGCGGAAGGCGTCCATCGGCCAGACGGGCGCGTGCGGGCCGGGCCGCAGGCCCTCGTCCCAGCCCCACCCCGAGATGCGGTCGAGCACCGCCGGGTCCCGGGCGACGATCGTGACCGGGACGTCCCGGCCCGCCTGCGCGCCGGTGACGACCGGGGCCGGTTGGTGGTCACCGAGGAAGACCAGCACCAGGTCGTCGTCGCCGTGGGTCTCCAGGTAGGACACCAGGGTGCCCAGCGAGTACTCGACGGACCGGCGGTAGCCGGCGCGCGGCTGCGACGACGGGTTGCCGGTGCCCGCCCCGTGGAAGACGCTCCCGTCGCCGACCCGCGCCCAGTCGACGAGCTGGGGGATCCTCGTCCAGGGGGAGTGGCTGGAGACGAGGGCGATCTCGGCCATCACCGGCGCGCGGTCCGCCCGGGAGCGTTCCAGGCGCTCGAAGGCCGCCAGGGTGTACTGGTCGGGCATCGGGGCGTAGCTGAACTTCGGCCCCCGGTAGCCGAGGCTGCGGGCGTCGTAGAAGCGTTCGTAGCCGAAGAACGCCCCCTCCGGCCAGGGCCGGGTGGCGGCCGGCATCACGCCGACCGTGCGCCAGTCGGCCCGCCGGAAGGCGCCGCCCAGCGTCAACCGGTCGCTGGCCAGCAGGCTGCGGTGCCGCTGGTCGTTGTCGACCCACATCCCGGACAACAGCGTGGCGTGAGCCAGCCAGCTCCCCCCGCCGACGGTCGGCGAGGTCAGGAACCCGCTGCGGGAGGCGAAGCCGGCCGCCCGCAGCCGGCGGTCCCCGTCGGCCAGCACCGCGCCCACCCCCGGGGCGTACTCCGGGTTCGCCACCGCGTCGCGACCGTAGCTCTCCACGAAGGCCACCACCACGTCCTTGCCGCGCAGCCCGCTCAGCAGGCGCTCGCCGGGGGTGTCCCGGAACGGGTCGACGCCGACCTGGGCCGCGAAGACCTCCCGGTCGCGCAGCCGGGCGCGTACCTGGAGCGCGTGGGCGCCGACGAGGTCGGTCGCGGCGGCGTCGGCCACCGGCACGCCGGGGGACACCCGCACGCCGAACGCGGCGCAGGCCAGCCAGGCGACCACCAGCGCCGCCACCGTGCGCCGCGTGGCGGCGCGGTGGCGCACCAGCAGCGGGGCCAGCCGCAGCACCGACCGCGTCGTCGCGACGAGCAGCGCGGCGAGCAGCAGCACGAGCGCCACGACCGCGCCGGTGGCGCCCGCCCGCCCGACCGAGTCGGTGAGGAACCCGAGCGCGTCGTCGAGCAGCGCCCAGTCGAGCACCAGGTCGAAGGGGCGGCCGAGCGCCGTGAGGAAGCCTAGGTCGGCCGCCTTCAGCAGGGCCAGCGCCCCGAGCAGCACGCCGGCGAGCGCCGCCACCGGCCGCCGCGCGCGTGACGGCAGGGCCAGCAGCAGGGCGACGACGAGCAGCCCCTCGACGGGGACCCGCACGAACGCGCCGGGCGTGAGCCGATCGGGCTGGTGCGGCGCGGTCAGGATCACCAGCACGAGCAGGGCGGCCAGCGCGGTCGTCACCCGCGCCGCGCCCCGTCGTCGCCCGTCCGGTCCCTCGGGGGTACGCCGGCGCGCGTCGGCCCCCTCGGGGGTACGGCCGGGCGACCCGGCGGGCGGGTGCTCAGTCACGGGCGGCGACGAGGTCGGGGCGGACCGGCGCGGGGCGCGGCGACGTGGCCCGGCGCGGCGCGACGTCGGGCGGAAGCTCCCGGGCGTCGCGGTGCCGCCACAGCCACCCGACGTCGCGGCCGAACGACTCGACGAGCAGGGCCAGCGCGACCGTCAGCACCAGCGCGTCGCCCGGCCCGGGCAGCACCCCGGCCGCCGCGACCAGCAGCAGCACGCTCTGCGCGGCGGCGACGACCTTGCGCCAGTACCTCGGCGGCAACGGCCGGCACAGCCAGGGCAGTGCCCACCCGGCGACGACGAACGCGTACCGCATGGCGCCGAGGGCGAGCACCCAGGCGCCCACGGCGGGCGCGACGGCCACCCCGAGGACGAGGATGAGGAACGCGTCGACCTCCATGTCGAAGCGCGCCCCCAGCGCGCTGGCCGTGCCGGTGCGCCGGGCCACGTACCCGTCCACGGCGTCGAGGGCCAGCGCCACGGCGGCGACGGCGACCAGCACCCCGACCGGTGCGGACCCCTGTGCGGCTCCCGGAGCGAGCGCGTCCCCCGTCAGCGCCGTCACGGCGCCCACGAGGAGCGCCCGGGCCAGCGTCACCCGGTCGGCCGGCCCGAGGGTGTCCGAGCCCGCCCGGCGCAGCCCCCGGTCGAGGGCCAGGCACAGCACCGCTCCGTACGCGGCCCCGGCGAGCCAGCCCACCGGGCCGAGGCCGACCGTCGCGGCCAGCCCCGCCAACAGGACAATCTGGACGATCAGCCCGATCGCGGGGCCTCTTCGAACCGTGGGCACCGTGCCTCCGTGTCTATGATCGACGACTTCCGACAGGAACTACGCAAGGAACCGCCGTTCGGTTCGCCGCGGACGCGGGTGAGGAGGAACCGGTGACCGGTGAGGCGCGAGCCTTCTGGGTGCGTACGCCCGGCACGGGTGAGATCCGCTCGGTGCCGCTGGCCGTTCCCGGCCCGGACGAGGTGCTCGTCCGCAGCCGGTACTCCGGCGTCAGCCGCGGCACGGAGACGCTGGTCTTCGCCGGCCGCGTCCCCACCGACCAGTACGCGGCGATGCGCGCGCCGTTCCAGGAGGGCGACTTCCCGGCCCCGGTGAAGTACGGCTACCTCAACGTGGGAGTCGTCGAGCGGGGCCCGGACGAGCTGCGCGGGCGGACGGTGTTCTGCCTGCACCCGCACCAGAGCGCGTACGTGGTGCCGGCCGACGCGGTGGTGCCGGTGCCCGAGGGGGTGCCGCCGGCCCGCGCGGTGCTCGCCGGGACGGTGGAGACGGCGGTGAACGCGCTCTGGGACGCCGCGCCCCTGGTCGGCGACCGGGTGAGCGTGGTCGGCGCCGGCATGGTGGGCTGCTGCGTGGCGGCGCTGCTCGGCCGCTTCCCGGGCGTACGGGTGGAGCTGGTCGACACCGACCCGACCCGGGCGGAGGTCGCCGCCGCGCTCGGCGTCGACTTCGCCCCGCCCGAGGGGGCCGCCGGCGGACGCGACCTCGTGGTGCACGCCAGCGCGACGGCCGCCGGCCTGCAACGTTCGCTGGAACTGCTCCGGCCGGAGGGCACCGTCGTCGAGCTGAGCTGGTACGGCGACCGCACCGTCGCGCTCGCGCTGGGCGGGGCGTTTCACTCCGGCCGGTTGACCGTGCGCGGCAGCCAGGTGGGTGCGGTCGCGCCGGCCCGGCGGGGCAGCCGCGGCTTCGCCGACCGGCTCCGGCTCGCCCTGGAACTGCTCGCCGACCCCGCCTTCGACGCGCTGATCACCGGCGAGTCCCGCTTCGCGGAGCTGCCCGACGTGCTGGCCCGGCTGACCGCGGGCAGCCTTCCCGCCCTGTGCCACCTCATCACCTACGACGGAGAGTGACCCGTGTTCAGCGTGACCGTCCGAGACCACATGATGATCGCCCACAGCTTCCGGGGCGAGGTGTTCGGCCCGGCGCAGCGCCTGCACGGGGCGACCTTCGTCGTGGACGCCACCTTCCGCCGCCGCGACCTCGACGCCGACGGCGTGGTGGTCGACATCGGGCTGGCCACCGCCCAGCTCAGGGCGGTGCTCGGGGAGCTGACCTACCGCAACCTCGACGACGAGCCGGCCTTCGCCGGGGTGAACACCACCACCGAGGTGCTGGCCCGTACGGTCGCCGACCGCCTCGCCGAGCGGGTACGCGCCGGCGACCTCGGCGCGGGCGCGCACGCGCTGGACGGCATCGCCGTGACGCTGCACGAGTCGCACGTCGCCTGGGCCAGCTACGAACGGCCGCTCTGAATGGCGACGGTGCACGTGGTGCTGCCGAACGACATCGACGATCCGGCCGAGCCCAGCGGCGGCAACCGCTACGACCGCCGGCTCTGCCGGGGGCTCGCGGCGACCGGCTGGACGGTCCGCGAGCACCCCGTGCCCGGCGCCTGGCCCCACCCCGAGCCGGCCGAGCGCGCCGGGCTCGCCGGGGTGCTGACGGCGCTGCCCGACGGGGGGCCGGTCCTGCTCGACGGGCTGGTCGCCTCGTGCGTGCCGGAGGTGCTGGGCCCGCACGCCCGGCGGCTGCGTCTCGTCGTGCTCGTGCACCTGCCGCTCGAACACGACGCGGAGGGCGCCGCCCTGGCCGCCGCCGGCGCGGTCGTCACCACCAGCGAGTGGACCCGGCGGCGGCTGCTCGACCGGTACGCGCTGCCGCCCGACCGGGTGCACGTCGCGAAGCCCGGCGTGGACCCGGCCCCGCCCGCGCCCGGTTCGCCGGCCGGGGGAAACCTGCTCTGCGTCGCCGCCCTGGCCCCGCACAAGGGGCACGACGTGCTGGTGCAGGCCCTGGCGGCGGTCGACGACCTGCCCTGGACCTGCGACTGCGTGGGGCCGCTGACCCGGGATCCGGGGTTCGTCGCGGGCCTGCGCCGGCAGGTGGGCGGCCACGGTGTCGCCGAGCGGGTGCGCCTGGTCGGCCCGCGCACCGGGGCGGCCCTGGACGCCGCGTACGCCGCCGCCGACCTGCTGGTGCTGCCCTCGCGCCGGGAGACGTACGGAATGGTGGTCACCGAGGCCCTCGCGCGGGGCGTGCCGGTGCTGGCCACGGCGGCCGGTGGGCTGCCCGAGGCCCTGGGCCGCGCCCCCGGCGGCGAGGTACCGGGGCTGCTCGTGCCGCCCGACGACCCGGCGGCACTGGCCGGCGCGCTGCGGCGCTGGCTCGGCGAACCGGACCTGCGCCGCGCGCTGCGGCGGGCGGCGTACGGGCGGCGACGCACCCTCGACGACTGGACGGTTCCCGCGAGCGTGACGGGCGCGGTGCTGGCCGGGGCGGTGGCGGCATGACGGGGCACCTGCCGCCGGGCTTCGCGGACTGGCTGGCGCTGCGGGAGCCCGCCGACGCGCAGGCCCGCGCCGCGGACCTGGTGGACCTGGCCCGCGGCCGGCTCGCCGACGCCGGACCGCTCGTGATCCACGACCTCGGCGCCGGCACCGGCGCGATGGGCCGCTGGCTGGCGCCGCGGCTGCCGGGCCCGCAGCACTGGATCCTGCACGACCGGGACGCCGACCTGCTGGCCCGCGCGGCCGCCGGGATGCCCGGCGCCGCCGGCGACGGGGCCCCGGTCACCGCCGAGGTCCGGCGCGGCGACCTCACCCGGCTGACCGCCGCCGACCTCGCCGACGCGTCGCTGCTCACCGCGTCCGCGCTGCTGGACATGCTCACCGCGCAGGAGGTCGAGCGGCTCGTCACGGCCTGCGTCACGGCGGGCCGCCCGGCCCTGCTGGCCCTGTCGGTGACGGGCCGGGTGCGGCTCACCCCGGAGGACCCCTGGGACGGGCCGGTCGCCGCCGCGTTCAACGACCACCAGCGTCGCACCGTCGACGGGCGCACCCTGCTCGGGCCGGACGCCGTGCACGCCTGCGCGGCGGCGTTCGCCCGGCACGGCGTCGACGTGGTCCTGCGCCCCAGCCCGTGGCGGCTCGGCCCGCACCACGGGCGGCTGGTCGGCGAGTGGTTCACCGGCTGGCTCGACGCCGCCTGCGAGCAGCGGCCCGAGCTGACCGGCCCGGCTCGGGCGTACGCCCGCCGACGCCGCGCCGAGATCGCCGCCGGCCGGCTAGACGTGCTGGTCGACCACCTCGATCTGCTGGCTTGTCGTGGCTGAACCGGGCGGCCCGCCGGCGCGTGTGCACCGGTGGGGAGACCGTCGGGGGAGGGGCCGGACGGCGCGCGGGTTCTGGCCGTGGGCGCGGCTGCTCGGCGGCGGGGGAGTGCTGGTCGCCCTGCTGGGCTGGCTGGGCGTCGGCCCGTTCCTCGCCGGGCTCCGTCTGATCGACGCCCCGGCGGTGGCCGTCGCGGTCGGCATCGGGGCGCTCACGACGAGCTGCTGCGCCTGGCGGTGGAGCCTCGTCGCGGGTGGGCTGGGGGTGCGGCTGCCGCTGCCGACGGCGCTCGCGCACTGCTACCGGGCGCTGTTCCTGAACGCGACGCTCCCCGGTGGCGTCCTCGGCGACGTGCACCGGGCGGTGCGGCACGGCCGCGACGTCGGCGACGTGGGCCGGGGCGTGCGCGCGGTGGTGTGGGAACGCGCCGCCGGTCAGGTCGTGCTGGCCGCCGTGGCGGTGGTCGTGCTCGCCGTCCTCCCGTCGCCGGTGCGGCCGCACCTGCCGGCGACGGCGGCGGTGCTGGCGGCGGCCGGGCTGGGCGTCGTCCTGCTGGCCCGCGCGCTGCCCACCGCCGGGCCGTCGCGGTGGGCCCGCGCGGCACGCGCGGCGGCGGCCGACGTCCGC
>NZ_JBAKHL010000130.1:0-7471 GCF_036902715.1 Micromonospora sp. CPCC 205546 | reverse complement strand
CCGGGCCCGGACGGCGGCGCGGACGGCCGGCGCCAGCCCGGCGGTCGCGTCGGCGCCCGCGGGGCCGCGCGCCGGCACCGCCAGGCCCAGCACCGCCACGGCCACGAGGGCCAGCGTCGGCCCGATCGCGGGATCGGCGTTCGGACCGACCACGTAGAGCGCGGCGGCGTAGAGCAGCACCGGCGGCAGGTAACCGAGCAGCACCCGGCCCGCCCGCATCGCCACCTCCGCCCCGGCGAGACCCGCCAGCCACGCGGCGACCAGCGGCACGAGCACCGTGTCGGGGGTCGGCTCCACCGGGATCATCGCCGTCAGCAGCCGGGGGATGCCGTTCGCGGCGGCGTCGGCGGTCACCTCGGCCAGGCCCCCGGGCAGCTCGGCCCGGGTCGCCGTGAGCCGCAGCGACCAGGCCGTCCAGCCGGCCATCGCGAGCACCGAGACGGGTGCGACCAGCCACGAGGGCAGCCGGCGGGCGGCCACGCTGACCAGCACCGAGCCGGCCGCCGCCCCGAGCACGAGCCAGGTGAGCAGCGGGCCGGCGTAGACCCGGCCGAGCACCGCGCCGGCCAGGCCGATCATCGCGACCAGCGCCAGCGGCACCGCGACCGCCCGCAGCGCCCTGCCCAGCGCCCGCGCCGCCCCGGCCACCCCACCGCCACCGCTCGGCCCTGCGGCGTCGACCGATCCGCCGCCGATCCCGGACGGGCCGGCGGTGTCCGTCGCGACGCCGCCGGTGCTCCGCCCTGCCGGACCATCGGGAACGCCGCCGGCCACCGTCACCACCCGCGCACCCCGTCCCACCCGGCGGCGAACGCCGCCCCGTCCGCAGCGTCGATCACCACCAGGCCGGCCGCGCCCGACGGCGCCGGCTCCGTTGCCCCGAAGACCCCCACCACCACCGACGGGTACGCGGCCCGCAGCGCGCCCACCGCCCCCAGGTCGTCGCGGCCCCCCGGCCCGGTGAGGAACACCAGCGTGTCGCCGAGTCGCTCCCGCCGCAGCCGTGCGGTGACGGGCTGAAGCCGGCCCTCGTCGGCGAGTCCCGCCGCCGCGAGCCGGTCCAGCGGCCCGTGCGCCGCCGCGTCGCCGCCGGCCGTCGCGAGGCCGGCCGGCTCCGGCTCGACCAGCAGCAGCACCACCGGCAGACCCTCGCGGTACGCGGCGACCAGCACCGAGGCGGCGGCCTCGCACGCCGACTCGAACGACTCCGCCACCCCGTCGAGGCGGTGCGGGTGCGCGGCCGTCCGGTTGTCCAGCAGCACCACGATCCGCGGCAGGCTGGTGTCCACGTTCTCCCGCACCATCAGCTCGCCCACCCGCGCGCTGGTGCGCCAGTGCACCCGGCGCAGCTCGTCACCGACCACGTACTCGCGCAGGGAGTCGAAGGTGATCGCCCCGTGCGGCACCTTGTCCACCCGACCGTCCAGGCTGCGCCCCGCCCCCGTGGGCACCGCGTTGAGCGGATGCGCGCGCGGGTGCACCCAGACCGGCACCGTGCCGCCGTACGGGCGGGCCAGCGCCACCAGCCCCAGCGGGTCGCGCCGGGTCACCCGCAGCGGCCCCACCCGCACCACCCCCCGGCGGGAGGTCGGCACCTCGTAGCGGACCGTGGTGTCCCGGCCCGGCCGCAACCGCAGCAGCGGCACCGGGACCGCCCGATCCCCGCACCGGTCCTCGGCCACCAGGCTCGCCGCCCGCAGCCGCCCGGCGTTGCGCACCGTCAGGGTCATCGCCGCGGGCTCGCCCCGCGCCACCCGGTCCGGGTCCGCGCTGCGGGTCACCTCCAGGCGGGGCCGCCAGGCCGCGGTCAGCACGGCGTAGCCCACGGCGATGCCGGCCGCCGCCCCGAGCAGCGTCAACTCCGGGTACGCGAAGCGGAAGCCGACGCCCAGCAGCACGACGGCGGCGACGAGCAGCCCGACACACCGGGCGGTGAGCACGGACACCGGCGTCGCCGGTCAGCCCTGGACCGGGGCCGGCTGGCCCGAGGGAAGCGGCACCGGCACCGAGGCGATCGCCTGGCGCAGCACCTCGGCGGCGGTCACCCCGCGCACCTGCGCGTCGGGCGTGAGCAGCAGCCGGTGCGCGAAGACCGGCTCGGCCAGCGTCTTCAGGTCCTCCGGCATGATCCAGCCCCGCCCGTCGATCAGCGCGTACGCGCACGCCGCCCTGGTCAGCGCGATCACGCCCCGGGGGCTGACGCCGACGCGCACCTGCGGGTGGTTGCGGGTGGCCGCGGCCAGCCGCACCGCGTACGCGTAGAGCGGCTCGGCGATGTGCACCCGGCGGGCCATGCGGACCATCTCCCCGACGGTGGCCGTGTCGGTGACCGCCGTCAGCGCCTCGGGGGAGCGGACCGTGGCACCGCGCAGCACCTCCACCTCGACCGCCTCGTCGGGGTAGCCGACGGAGAGCTTCACCAGGAACCGGTCGAGCTGGGCCTCGGGCAGCCGGTAGGTGCCGTCCATCTCCACCGGGTTCTGGGTGGCCACCACCAGGAACGGCTGCGGCACCGGGTGCCGGACCCCGTCGACGGTGACGGTGCGCTCCTCCATCACCTCCAGCAGCGCCGACTGGGTCTTCGGCGACGCCCGGTTGATCTCGTCGGCGATGACGATGTTGGCGAACACCGGCCCCGGATGGAACTCGAAGCCCCGGGTGGCCTGGTTGAAGATCGTCACTCCGGACACGTCGGAGGGCAACAGGTCGGGGGTGAACTGGATGCGCCGCCACTGCCCCTTCACCGTCGCCGCGACGGCTCGGGCCAGGGTGGTCTTGCCGACCCCGGGCACGTCCTCCAGCAGCACGTGCCCCTGGGCGAAGAGCGCGGTCAGCGCGAGCCGTACCACCTGGGGCTTGCCCAGCACCACCGCGTTGACGTTCTCGGCCAGCCGGGCGGCGAGGGCGGCGAAGCCCTGCACCTCCGGCTGGGTGAGCGGTTCTGGGGTGTTCACGGCGGTGGTGCTCCTTGCCTGGATGGGTCAGCAGGTGGGCAGGTCCTTGATGTCGTCGCCGCCCTCCAGGTTGAGCCAGGCCCAGGGGATGTAGTTGCGTCCCTTGTAGTCGACCTGCACCCACCAGGTGCTCTGCTTCTGGTCGTTGTAGATCCAGGAGTCGACGTTCTCGCCCGACTTCTTGCAGTACGCCTTGAGTCGGGTGCCGGGCTTCGCCCAGCCGACCTGCCGGTCGTTGTCCTGGCGGGGCACCGAGAAGATCTCGTTGCCGTTGCGGCCGTCGACGTCCTTGTCACAGTACGTCCGCTGGTCGTCGTCCGGCCCGTTGCGGCAGGTCGCGATGCCGTAGAGGGCGCCGGTGGCCTGGGCGCGGGTGGCGGTGCCCTTGCCGGCGGCGTTGCTCGCCGTCACCGTGAACGTGTACTTCGTGCCGGGCGTCAGCCCCGTCATCGTGATGCTGGAGCAGCTCCCGGCCTTCGCCGGCTTGCCGTTGGTGCTCAGCGAGCAGGTCGCCTTGCCGCCGCCGGCGTCCACGGTGAACGTCACCGTCGCCGAGGTGGCGTTCGCCGAGGAGCCGGTGACGGTCACGCGGGGCTCGGCCACCGTACGGGCCGTGGTGCTGGCCTCCGGACCGGGGCCGGCCTCGTTGACCGCGCGCACCTTCACGGTGACGTTCCGGCCGTTGCCCAGCCCGTCCACGGTGGCCCGGGTCTCGGTCACCTCGCTGCTGCGCCCGCCCACGTCCACGAGGTACTTCGTCACCGGCCGGCCGTTCGCCCCGGCCGGGGCCCAGCGCAGCGCGACGGCGCCCGGCCGGTCGGCCACCGTGGTCGCGCTCAGCTCGGCCGGGCGCTCCGGTGCCGCGTACGGCACGACGGTGTTGCTCACCGGCGAGGCCGCCGAGCCGGCGCCCCGGCCGTTGACCGCGACCACCGTGAACGCGTACTGCGTGCCGTACTCCAGCTCGCCCGCCGGCACCACCAGCTCGGTCCGGCGGGACTCACCGGCGGGGGCGTTGGTGCCCGCCGACGTGGCCGTGACGACGTACTTCGCGATGGTGTTGCCCTGCCCGTTCGCGGCGGGCCACTTCACCAGCACCGTGCCGTCGGGGCGTTCCTGGGCGGTGACGGCGGCCGGCGGGTCCGGCACGGCGGCCGTGGGCGTCACCGGGTTGCTGGTGCGGGCGGGACCGTCGCCCTTCGCGTTGACCGCGTGCACCGAGAACCGGTACGTCTCGCCGTTGCTCAGGCCCTTGATCTCCACGGCCCGCTGGTTGGCGCCCACCTGCACGCGCTGGCCGGCGCCCTGCACCACGTACCGGACGATCTCCGCCCCGTTGGCCGGGGCCGGCCGCCAGCTCACCCGGGCCTGCGCGTTGCCGGCGGCGGCCGTGACGCCGCGCGGCGCGCCCGGCTTGCCCACCTCGGGCTTCTTCGGCGGGGGCGGCGGCGGGGGAGCCGGCGGCGGGTCGCCGCCGAGCACGTCGTTGGCGTACTTGTCGACCTCGCGGACCTGGTGCCGGTCGTCGACGACCTGTGCCTTTGCCGAGTCGGGGGCGTTGATGAACAGGTGGTTCTCCCGCACCTCCAACTCCAGTGGCCCGGTGCCCCGGCCCCGGATGGTGTCGACGAGCTGCCCGCCGGAGTCGAACGCGTAGACCGTGCCGGACGCCTCGTCGGCGCAGTAGTAGCGGCCCGCCCACGCCACGGCCGGGCTGAGCTTGTCGCCGGTGCCCGGCACGGTGAACGCCCGTACGGCGCCGTCGTCGTCGACCACGTGCACCCGCCGCTCGCCGGGCACCGTCACGGGCACGTCCGGCCCGTTGGTGCGCGCCGGCAGCGCGCCCGGCGCGGCCATCGTCAACGGCGTGGTGCGCACCTTGCCGCGCCGCACGGTCACCAGCGCCCCGGCCGTACGGTCGAGCACCGCGACGCCGTCGTCCAGGGTGGAGACCACCAGCTCGTGGCTGGCGTCCGCGACGTCGTACGTCTCGACCTTCTTCGGGCTGAGCCCGGCCCCGGCGGGGGCCGCCGACGCGGGCGCCGACGGCAGCGGCGCGGCCGTGATCGCCGAGACGGTGCCCTCGCTGGGCACCGCGATCCACAATCGTCCCTTGCCGTCGAAGGACCCGCCGGTGATGCCCGGGGGGTAGCGCACCGGCTCGCCGACCGGGCTCAGCGACCGCGGGTCGAGCTGACGGACGACGCCCTGCACGGCGTCGACGACGAACGCGGCGTCCTCGTGCAGGGCGACGTTGACGCCCAGCCCCGGCGTCGTGCGGGTGGTGGCGGTGATCTGGAGGGTGGCCAGGTCCAGCGAGCTGACCTGACCCGTGTTCAGGTCCCGTAGGACCAGCAGCCGGTCGGTCTGGGTGACCTGCACCGGGTGTCGGCGGGCGCCCGGCACACCGACCCGGGTGTCGACGCGCGCGGTGATGCCGTTGACGCGGGCCAGCTCGCTGCGCGCGGCGCTCCACAGCCAGGAACTCGCGTCGTGGCTCGCCACCGCGTTGTCGGCCGCGCCGAGCCCGTGGACGGTGAGCCCCATGGCGGCCAGCAGCGCGGCCACCGTCGCGATGGTGACGACCCCGCCACGCATCCGGCGGGGCCGGGGACGCGGGGAGCCGGGGTTCCCGGCATCATCGATGGTGGCCACTACCGGCTGCCTCCCGTGTCGTCCCTGGCAGGTGGCGCGCCATGTCCGGCGACCCTCCCCTGAGCCGGCTGCCATCATATGGCCCGGTCGGGGGCGGGGGAACCCGCACCGTCTCCCTGTGGACACCGAGCGTGTGCGCCACGCCGCTGTGGACGGTCAGCTCGACGGCGTGTCGCCCTCCCGTTCGGTGCAGACCTGCGCGGAGGTGGCGAAGGAGTCCGTCGAGTAGACCGCGAGCACGGTGAAGCAGTAGTCCACCCGCGAGTTCAGCCCGTTGACCGTGTAGCTGGTCCGACCCGGGTCCACCGTGGCCATGATGCCCAGCGCCTGCCCGACCCGGCCGCCGGCCACCATGAACGGCACCCCGCCACCCGCCGGGTCCGTCCAGTTCAGGGTGACCGTCGCCGAATCGTCCTTCAGCGTCAGCCCGCCCGGCGGGGGACCGGCTGCCGACGACGCGGCAGCCGCGGGCGTCGCGGGACCCGCCGGCGGCGCCGCGTCGCGGTTGAGCACCAGCACGCCCACGCCGACGAGCGCCGCGACGGCCAGGACCGCGACGACCACCGCGACGATGATCGCCGTGCGGTTCCGGCCGCCCTCCTCGGGCTCCGGCATCATCGGGTACGCCGGCGGCGGCGGGAAGGCCGGCGCCTGCTGCTGCACGGGGTGCTCGGCCGTCGGCCGCGCCCGTACGGGCTGCGCCTTCATCGGGAACGTCTCGTCGATGTCGAGGTACGCCGGCGGCAGGTCGTCGATTCGCTCCCGTTCCGGCTCCGCCTGCTGCGTCTCCTCCCGCTGCCGTTGCGACTCCGCCCGCTCCAGCTCCTCCTCGACGTCCGGCTGCTCGGGGTCGCTGTCGGCGTCGGTCGTCGCGCCCGTGAGTGCCTGCGGGGGAGCCGTGCTGCTCCACGGCGGCGCGGACATGCTCCACGGTGGCGCGCTCACCGGCGGCTGGTCCCCGGGCGGCGCGCTGAACTGCCGCGGAAGAGCGGGCGGCGCGCTGACCGGCGGGTTGTTCGTCGGGGGCGCGGGCGGTGCACCGACCGTGGGCGTCGCCGGCGCGCTGACGGGCGCGGCATGTGCCGATGCCGGTGGGGTGTCGGGCGGCGCCTCGGACGACCGGGCGGGACTGACCGGAGCGTCGGGCCCGGCGGCGGCGCGAGCGATCTCCTCGGCGAGCAGCGGTTCGATCTGCTTGACCTGGATGGTCGGCCTGGCCCATCCGGGTGCCGGCCCCGCCGGGCGCTCCGGCACCTCCGGTGGTGCCTCCGCCTGCGACGTCGGGACCTCCGCCTGCGACGTCGGGGCGGCCGTCTGCGAGGTCGGGACCTTTGCCTGCGACGTCGGGGCGGGCGCCTCCGGCGCGGATGCGCGCGAGGTCTCGACGCTCGGCCGTACTGGCGCCGACGGCTGGACGTCGGCTGCGGCAGGCTCGGCAGTGGGCGCGCCGGAGGATGAGGCGACGCTGGTCGTACCGGTGGGGGGCGGTTCGGCTGCGGGCGCCGCCGTCGTCCCGGCCGGCGTGGTGCCCGAGCGGGGGGCAGCTTCGGACGCGGCCCTCCCCGCCGACGGGCCGGCGGTCGAGGCTGCCTCGTCGGCGGCGCGGTGTCGCGGCGCGACGGCGGGTGTCGTCGCGGGTACCGCAGCTCTCGCCTGCGCCGGCGGCTCTGCGGCGGCCAGGGGAGAAGCGGGTGGCCTCGGTGCGGGCGGCACGGTCTGCGCGGGCGGCACGGTTGGTGCGGGCGGCTCCGGCGCGGCGACGACGGGGGCGGCGGCCGCGTGGCGCGGGGGCGGCGGAGCGGACGGGGCCGCGGGCGGCGTCACGGCAGGCGGGGACGACACCGGGGCCGCCGTCGCCGGCG
>NZ_JBAKHL010000129.1:0-7619 GCF_036902715.1 Micromonospora sp. CPCC 205546 | reverse complement strand
AACGCCTTCGCCATCACCTTCAGCGACCGCTTCCCAGCCGCTGAAACCTACTAACCAAGATCGCCGGAAACACCGTTAGCGAGACAGCCCCGCTCACCGTTCGGGCCGAGGGTGAACAGGGGCATGGAGGCGAAGCGGTGCTCCGGGTCGAGCGCGTCGGCCCGGATGTCACCGGTACCGACGCGCACGATCTCGATGCCGGCCCGCTGCGCGATGCCACTCAGGCGGTCCAGATGCCGGTAGACCGCTGCCGGCTCCCAGGCGGTGTCCGCGAGTCCGCCGTGAGTTCGGGAATTCTGAAGGGCTCGTTTGGCGAACTGAGGAGTGTGTTCGACATTGGGCGGGCGGTTGTGCGTCGGGTTCGCGGGAGCTGGCGGCCGAGATCCAGCCACGTGAGCGGCTTGGTCGACAGGTTGAGAGTGTTGATGGGCGGGTCGAGTTGAATGGCTCTGGTGGTCTTGCACTGATTCCTCATTTTCTGGGCATGCAAAAGCGCCCCTGCCGGGTAGCAGAGGCGCTTGGCACTGGATGGTGATGGGCTAGGTGTTCTCTGTTCGGCTCTGGAGCTTCAGGGCGGCGAGGGAACCAGGAAAGTTCTGCGGACTCGGTCCCGCAGGGGTTTGCCTATGTGGTGCGTCGATCGCGTTGACACTTCCTGGCGGCCAGTTGAGATGTCCCGGTGTCCGCGTATGCACGCGAGGCATCACTTCGTGACCGACGCTCCGCAGATCAGTCGATGCCTGCTGACGCCCTGCCGGCCACCGATGGATGCCCGTCCGCGGCACCGCCGGGTGTGTGCCGGAACTGACTTCGGTGGTGCACGGCGGCCCGACGACGGCGTGGGTTTGTGCGAAGGTGGGCCGTATGGGCTTCTTCGATCGCCAGGTAGCGGCACCGGACGTCGAGCCAGAACCGTTCAGACCGCCCCGTCCCGCCTGGATGAAACCCGAGGACGTGATCCCCGGTGTCGTGGCCGAAAACCATCTGCTGGTCCACACCGACCGCGCGGCGGTCGCGATCAGCGGCTTGCTCGCTTACCCCACAGGCTTGGAGTTCAGCGTGACTGCGGTTCTGCGTACGCCGGACCACCGGGCCGATCTTTCGCACCACCACCGGATCGGGTATTGGGCGGGTACGCCCTTGCCGGCCGAGTTCCTCCGGGTCGGTGTGCTTTTCGCCGACGGGAGCAGCGTCACCAACATGGACCGGCACGCGTTCACACCGCTGGACACCGAGCCACCTGGTCCGTTGTTGTTTCCGGGCAGCGCCGAGTCGGACGCCCGACGGCACGTGGCCCACTACTGGGTCTGGCCGCTACCGCCGGCCGGGCCGGTGGCCTTCGTCTGCGAGTGGCCGGCGTATGACATCCCCGAGTCGCGGGTGCAGGTCAATGCCCAGGTGATTCTCGACGCCGCCGCGCGGGCGGTCCGGCTCTGGCCCGACACCGACGAGACGACCAATAATCCGCACCCAAACCTGTCGACACCGCCTGATCACCTTCGGGGGTAGCCAGGTTGTGGGATGGTCAGGCCTCTGCTGTTGCCTCCGGCTGGTGTCCGCAGGTCGGGCAGGCGTTGCCGCGTACTCGTCGGCGTATGGTCCGGTGTCGGGAAGCTTGTCCAGCGAGGGCTGCCGTTAGCAGCGCCGCGCCGGCCAGCATGATCGAACCGGTCGTGGCGGCGAGTGCCGCCGGAGTAGGCCCGCCGCCGTGGCTGCCCCAGATTCCCTGGCTGAGCTGGTTGGCGCCGAACAGGCCGGCCGGTGTGGCGAGGAGCAGGGTCGCCCAGAGGCCGGCGTCGTCGGCTCGCAGGGCGCGGCCGATGCCGACGAGTAGGACCAGTGCGAACATCAGCCCACCGGCCATCGCCAACAGCTCGGGAGTCGAGCTGTACGAGGTGAGCATATTTCCGCCGTTCTCAGCGGCGCTGAATGCCACGGACACGGCTGCTACACAGCCGGCCGTGAGCAGCGGCAGGCTACGTGCTACCCAGCCGGGGTGGGAGGGCAGCGCGAGGGTGGCCAGGCCAAGCGCGACGGCGGGAAGCAGCACGAACAGCGGCGGCCGGGGTTGTCCGATGAGAGCAGCAACGAGTGGCACGGCGACAGTCAGCAGGAGACCACCGGCCGCGGCGGTGCGGGTCCAGGCCCCGGGTAGCGCCGTGGCGGTGAGGCCGACGACCAGCCAGCCCAGCCAGATGGCAGCGCCGAGGGTCTGGAACGGACCAACCGGGTCTAGCCTGGCGAAGTGGGGGTCTTCGAATTCGACCTGCAGGAGCAGGAAGGTCGCGACCGCGACGAGGGTGTTCAGCGCGGCGGTCGCGGCTAGGGGGAAGGCCGCGGCCAGCCCGGAGGCGCCGTACCCGCGCAGTCTCTCCCGGAGCCCGGCACCGAGGAGGTCGAGGGCGTCGTGTGGGGAGGGCCAGCGTCGCCCTGGTCTGACCGTGTCGAGGTACGTTCCGACGATCTCGTCGCCCCGCTCGGCCTGGTAGTCACCCGGGTAGGCCCGCAGCAGTCGCCGGTAGCGGGACTCCAGCGGTGATCCGGCCTGCTCCGGCGCGGGGTTGGGCTGGTTCATGCCAGGCCTCCGGTCGGTCGAAGGGTGGGGCGGGCGACCGCCCCCGGGAGGTTGACAGGGGAGCGTGAGGTGCCGCCGGCGGCGGGGATGCCTGCGGGCCGAATCCGTAGCCGCTGGCTGGCGGCCTCGACGTTGCGGCGCAGCCGTTCGGTCTCCGCGGTGAGCACGGATCGGCCCGTTTCGGTGAGCCGGTAGTAGCGGCGTAGCCGCCCCTCGACGACCTCCTCGTGGTCCCGCTCGACCAGCCCCTCGTCGGTGAGGCGATCAAGCGCGCCGTAGAGGGTGCCGGGTCGCAGTGCCAGCCGACCGCCGGAGAGCGCGGCGACGTCGCTGATGATGCCGTAACCGTGCATGGGCTCCCGCGCAAGCGCGGTAAGAATCAGGAAGGTGGGCTCCCGAAGCGGCGTGGGCGTGGCCATGGCCTCAATATACCGGTGATGAAGCTATATCGGTGGCCAGGCGGTGAGAAACGCCGCCCAGTCCTAGCTTGCAGGGGATGGAGATCCTCTGTGCTGGTCGTCGGAGAGGTTGCCCAGCTCCGGTTACAGCCTGAAGCTCCTGATTTCAGATGCTGATCTGGCCGGGGCCGACGATGGCGCGTAGCCAGTTGATGAAGGTGGTCCAGCCGCCGGTGAGCAGGGCGAGTCCGATGGTGATGAGCAGTAGTCCGCCGATGCGGGTTATCCATTGGTGGTGACGCCGTACGGTGGCGGTCAGCGTCAGGACGCGGCGTAGGCCGAGGCCGACGCCGACGAAGGGCAGTCCGAGGCCGAGGCAGTAGGCGGTGGCGAGCACGGCGGCGCGGCCGGTGGTGCCGTCGGTGACGGCAAGGGCCAGTACCGCGCCGAGGGTGGGTGAGACGCACGGGGTCCAGGACAGCCCGAATGTGGCGCCGAGTAGAGGGGCGCCGGCCAGGCCGGCGGCGGGTAGCCGGTTGATGCGGGCTTGGCGTTGCAGGGCGGGGATGAGTCCGAGGTAGCCGGTGCCGAGGACGATGACGATGGCTCCGGCGATCATTTCGATGGTGCGGGCGTTGACCAGCAGTGTCCGGCCGATGGCGGTGAATGCGATGGTGATGGTGACGAACACAATGGTGAACCCTGCGATGAAGCCGGCGGTGCCGAGCAGGACCTGGCGTCGGGCCGCTGAGGGGGACTTGGTGCCGGTCGCCTTGGCGGTGGCGACGGTGCCGGCGGACGCTGAGCCGGGGTCCGTCGGTGCGGTGTCGCGTTGATGGGCTGCGCGGAGGTCGTCGCCAGCGAGGCCGGTGACGTAGGAGAGGTAGCCAGGCACCAGGGGTAGCACGCACGGTGACAGGAAGCTGACCAGCCCGGCGGTGGCGGCGACCAGGACGGCGAGCAGCAGCGGGCCGGTCGCGGCAATGTCGGCGAGGGTGGATCCCACTGTTGTCAGATTTTCTCGGCGGCGAGGTCCGTGACGACAGGTTCAAGTTCCGTTCGCACCAGTGCTTTGCGGAACACCACGGCCACGCGGCCTGTGCGGTCGAGCAGAACGGTCGCCGGGAGGAAGGACGCTTGCACGTGGTTGAACCCCATCGCGACCCGGCCGGCGGGATCGAACAGGCTCGGGTAGCCGACCCGGCCTTGCACAAACGCGGTCGCGGCGTCTTTGCTGTCGCGGGTGTTGATGCCCAGGAACGTCACACCATCGTTCCTGGTGGCTTGGTAGACGGCTTCGAGGTCGTCGGTTTCGGCGCGGCAGGGGGCGCACCACGAGGCCCAGAAGTTGATGACGACGACCTTGTCGGTCCGGGTAGCGGGGTCGAAGGTGGTGCCGTCGAGCAGCTCACCGCCGAGCGTGGGTGCGTCGGGTCGCTGCCCTACCGGATAGACGGTCTTCGGCGTCAGCGGGCCAGTGTCACGGGTGTCGGCTGCGGCCGGTGGTTCGGTGCCGTCGCCGCATCCGGTCAGTGCGGTAACGGCGACCACGGTCGCGCCGGCCAGTACGGAACGTCTCCGCACGGGATTCCCCCTTCGTCGTGGTCGTTCTCGCCATCGTTACGCCGCGTGCCGTGATGACGGTACAGCCGCCGAGGCGACGGTCACTGCGGGTTTACTGCTTGTCCGAGCCGCCGCGCGTCGCGCGCCAGGAACCACCAGCCTGCGGTCGCCGGGGGCTTCTCTGGAGTGCGGCCTGACCATATGCGGCGTCGCCGGCAGGAACAGTGCACCCGAGCGCGATCTTGCGGATTTGGGCCACGCTGAACGGGGCTGGAGCTGTGCAGGGAAGGCTCGTACGCTGCTCGCGTGCGCGCACTCGTCCCTACCGGCAATCAGATGGACCTCGGCAACCTGCCCGAGTACTGGAGGGTACTCGCCGCGGAGTTTCGGGAGCTGGAGAGCCTGCCGTCGCTGGACGACAGGCGCCTGCTGTCCGTCCGTGCCTTCGATGAGGCTCAGGTAGCCGGACCGCGAACATACATGGCGGTGATCAAGTACCTGGGGGTGGCCAGGGACAACCACGAGGCGCTCCTCGCGCTGTTCAAGCACCACGGCGCTACGCTGTGGGCGCCGTGGAGCCTGTTGCGGCCGACCTTCGAGGCAGCATTCCTCGCCGCCTGGATCCTCGACCCCGACGTGGGGCGGGTGCGGCGCATCCGGGGACTGCGCTCGGAGGTCCAGGACTTCTACGAGCAGCGCAAGCACCGCAGGGCTTTCAAAGCGCTGCCCGAACTGCGGACGTTGATCGAGGACAGCGAGCGCGGTGAGGAGCAGAACTCGCTGAAGACCTACCGCGCGGAGGCGGCCCAGCTCGGGGAGCCGTTCGACAAGATCCATCAGAGGATTGTCGTGACCAACGAGCTGCCGAAGCTGAGCTTCGTTAGCGGGCAGGCGGACTTCGCGGCGTTCCTGGAAGGCACCTGGCGCCTGCTGTCCGGCTTTGAGCACGGCTACAGCTGGGCGCTGCTGCGCGGTACTCATCGAGGCGCCGAGGCCGAGATCCCGGGTGGTGCGAGCGTGCACCTGGTGATCGACGACGACGAGTTCGTCATCGCGGCGAAGACGACGTACTTCCTTCTAGTGTCGGCGTGCCGGCTGTTGAAGAGGCGGCACCTGCAGCCGGATGGTCGGTGAGCAGCCGGCGGGCGGCGTCGGCGTAGCGCATGGCGGTGCGGTCGCCGATACCGAACAGGACAGCCAGGTGCAGGGCGTCCGGGCCGTGGCTCAGCGCCTCTTCGAGTTGCCGATCCATGCTGATCTGCTTGAACGTGACACCGAGCCCCCGTAGGGGCTTTTCCAGCCACCCTTCGCTGACCGACCGAAGATCGTGGCCGGTCTGCTCGCTGAGGAACAAGTGCTGGTTCAGCGTGTGCGGCCAGCGCCGCTGCCGTGCGACCAGGTGCCGGTCGAGCAGTTCGGCGGTGAGGTCATCGAGCGGCCGGGTGTGGCCATTGATGGTGATCCGACGGTGTGATCGGTCGATGTCCTCGAGTTTCAGCCGTCGCACGGCGATGGGTCGGGCTGCGTGGATTGCCGCCAGCGCCAGGGCAAGTCGATGCGCCGGGGTGGTGCATGCCTGCACCGCTCGGGTCAGGGTGTCAGCGGGCAGCGGCATCGGCAGCCGGTGTCCGACGTTGCCGGCGCTGAAGTGCGTGGTGGGGTCGCGAAAGATGCGCCCGGCGTTCTTGCACCAGCGGAACAAGGAGCGCAAACCGACCAGGTGGCGCTTGCGGGGTAGGCCGGTCATCCCGTCGAGGTGCTCGCGGACGTCGTCGCGGGTGACCTGCCGGAGATGCGCATACCTTGCCGACCACGTAATGAGGGCGGGCATGGCTGCGGCGAGGTAGTCCCGGACGGTGCCCACAGCCCGGGGTGTGGTGCGCGTTCCTCCGTGGCGCAGGGTGTTGAACCAGGCTTCGACATCCTCGGCGATGCCCGGTGTCAGGACTGTGAGCCTGCCGGCGAGCCAGGCGTCGACGGTGTCGGCGCGATCGTCGTCGAGCAGGCCGAGGTGATCGATGACCTCGGCGGTGCGCGAGACGTTGTAGCCCAGCCGGTCGACGTGGCCGATCTCGGTGTAGCTGAGCCGGTCACCGGGCGCGTGGGCGGACAGCAGGACGACGAGAGCATCGTCGACCTCGTCGGCAAGGTGGTGCGACCAGCCGCGCGCCTCGCCCAAGTCGCGCGCCGCCATCCGCGCGTGGATCAGTGTTCTGTTGTCCGGGTTGGCGTGGGCGCGCCGGTCGAACCGCGTGAAGTCGCGCCGGCACGAGAACAACGCGAGCTGCCCGGGGATCTGCCAGGTGACCGGCTGGCCTGCCGATCGCACAGCCGACGGCTGGGCGGCCGTCGTGGCCTGTAGTTCGTTGGACGTGCCGAAGCCGGTGAGAAACAGCTGCCAGTGGGTGAAGGTCATGCCGGCCGGGATCGGTCCGCGGATGCGTTTTTGGCCGAGGTGCTGGATCGCCTCGGCGCGACACAGCTTGCAGTGCCCGTGTAGCAGGCGGACCCGGCGGGCGCAGCCGCGGCAGGGCCCGACGTACCAGCCGCTGCGTCCGCGGCAGGAGGGGCAGACGCTGTTGCCGTAGAGGTCGCCCCAGGCCAGGCAGTGACGGCAGCTGCCGAGCAGCCCCCGTCGCTGCGATCTCATATCGGTGGCAGGCTTCGCCCGGACCGCGGTCGCGGGGTGATCCCGGATTCGCCAACGGCCCGGGTCTGGTCCTGCTCACCGTCCTGCCGGGTCTGGGCCTGCACCGGCTCGGGCTTGAGGAGGTCGGAGATGCTGCAATGCAGTACCGCGCAGATGACGTCGAGGTCGGACAGCTTGAGACTGATCGGCTGCCCGGACCACAGGTTCGACATCTTCCCGGCGCTGATTACCAGGCCGTGCTCGGCGAGTAGCCGTTGCATCTCACTGGCCTTCCAGATGCCGGCGTTGGCGGCGGTCAGTCGCAGGTTCCACTTCATGACAGGAGTCCTTCCCACCGTTCGGTGGGCTTCCCCCTGAGATGTGGACACCCTGAGACTGGATGTTGGTCCAGAGGAAGGGGTGTCCCCGTTGGGGCGTCCATCGAAGTACACAG
>NZ_JBAKHL010000128.1:0-7676 GCF_036902715.1 Micromonospora sp. CPCC 205546 | reverse complement strand
CGGCGCCCGGCGCCACGGCGGCGCCTCCGCCCGCTCGGAGGCCGCGGCCGGCGCGCCCGCGTTCCAGGTCGCGGTCGCGCAGTCGTACGGCCGGCTGCCGTCGCGGGCGAAGGCGCAGGCCGGCGCGGTCAGCGGCCGGGCCGGGGCGGCCGTGGTGAGCGACGTGCCCAGGGTGGTGGTGCTGCGGGCGGGCAGCTTCAGCTGCCACGTCACCTCGGTGGCCGACTGCCCGGCGCTCCGGCTGGCCCGGCCCCCGTCGGTGATGGCGGTCGCCGAGGCCCCGGGCGGCAGCTCCTGCCGGACCGTGGTGTCCACCGGCGTACCTCCGCTGTTGCGGACCTGGATGCGGTAGCGCGGCGCCGGCGTGCTCTCCGGCACCACCGCGACCGTGACCGGCGGTTTCGCCACCGGTGGGGCGGCCCGGGTCGGGGTGGGCACCGCCGGCGGCGCCGACGGCATCGCCGGCTGCGGGGTCGGCGCGACCACCGGTGGTGGCGCGGCCGCCGCGGGCAGTGCCGGTACGGCGGCGAGAATGCCGAGGCAGTGTACGAACACTGCGAGGGCCCTGTGGTGTCGTGTCGATGCAGGCATACGAACGAACCTCCGGAGCCGACGCTAGGGGCGCGACGACGCCGGGCGGGTACGAAGTCGCGAACTCCGCCCCCGTGAGCGGCCGGTGGCGTAGGGTGCGCCCGTCCCGCCGGCGCGGTGCGCCCCTGCGGTCCCCGTGGTACCGCCCCTGCGGCCTCCGTGGTGCCGTGTCACCGGTCTCGTGGGTGTTCTCCCGGCTTCCCCGGGTGGGCCACCGACCGCCGGAGGCGCGCCTGACTGCGGCCTCGGCCGAGGCGCGGGCCGCCGGGGCTAGATTGGCCTGGTGCGTATCGCTCGTTTTGCTCATGCCAAGGGAATGTCGTTCGGGGTTGTCGAGGGCGAACCGGAGGCGGGCCCGCAGGGCCTGACGGTCGCCGAGATCGAGGGCCACCCGTTCGGCCAGCTCACCTTCAGCGGCGCCCGTTGGGCGCTGTCGGACGTCCGCCTGCTCTCGCCGATCCTGCCCAGCAAGGTCGTCTGCGTCGGCCGCAACTACGCCGAGCACGCCGCCGAGCACGGCAGCGAGGTGCCCAAGGGGCCGCTGCTCTTCCTCAAGCCGTCCACCTCCGTGATCGGGCCCCGCGACGCCATCCGGCTGCCGATCTTCTCCAAGCAGGTCGAGCACGAGGCCGAGCTGGCCGTGGTGATCGGCGCCCCGGGCGCCCGCCGGGCCGACCGGGCCGCCGCCGAACGGGCCATCTTCGGCTACACCTGCGCCAACGACGTCACCGCCCGGGACCTCCAGCGCTCCGACGGCCAGTGGACCCGCGCCAAGGGCTTCGACTCGTTCTGCCCGATCGGGCCGTGGATCACCACCGGGCTCGACGTCCGCGACCTGGAGATCCGCTGCGAGGTGGGCCGCAACCCCGAGGAGATGGAGGTCCGCCAGCTCGGCCGGACCCGCGACATGGTCTTCGACGTGCCGGCCCTGGTGTCGTACGTCTCGCACGTGATGACGCTGCTCCCCGGCGACGTGGTGCTCACCGGCACGCCCGCCGGGGTTAGTCCGCTCCTGGACGGGGATACGGTCACCGTGCGGATCGAGGGGATCGGGGACCTGACCAACCCGGTGGTACCCGTCGCCTGATCCGCGTCGAGGCCCTGTTTCCGCAGGTCACATGCGGTTTGTGGGGGCTCGATTTGGCCTGCGGGCACCGGGAGGGTAAAGTTCATTCCCGGCACCGCAAGGGGCCAATGGGGTATGGGGTAATTGGCAGCCCGACTGATTCTGGTTCAGTTAGTCTAGGTTCGAGTCCTGGTACCCCAGCGCAGTCGAGGTTCGGAAGAGCCTCGAGCGCTGGATCTCGTAGGAGACGGCTCCGATCCCCCTCGGGGGGTCGGGGTTCTCTCTGGTAGAGTCCAGCGGCACCGTTCGGCAGAGCGGTGCCGCAAGTAAGTTCTGGCCCCGTCGTCTAGCGGCCCAGGACGCCGCCCTCTCAAGGCGGTAGCGCCGGTTCGAATCCGGTCGGGGCTACATCTCGAACGGCCCGTTCCACTCCGGTGGAGCGGGCCGTTTCGCGTTCCCGTCCCCGCGCCGACGCCCTCTACCGGCGTTCCGGCCGCCCCGGTCGCTGGCGCCTGGTCCCGTCGACCCGTTGCGGTCCCGGCCGGTGTGCGGTTGCGGCCGATCCGGTTACCGGTTGCGCGGTCTCGGCCGACCCGGTCCCGGTCGCCCGGTCCTGGTCGTCGGTGTGGTGGCGTGCCGGGCCGCCCGCCCGGTCGCCCCGATTTCCGTCCTCCGAGGGGACGCCGCTAGACTACAGCCGCACCGCTCGCAAGGGCGGTGGAAGCAGTGAAGTCTTGGCCCCGTCGTCTAGCGGCCCAGGACGCCGCCCTCTCAAGGCGGTAGCGCCGGTTCGAATCCGGTCGGGGCTACATCTCGAACGGCCCGTCCCACCCCGGTGGAACGGGCCGTTTCGCGTCCCACCCCTCCCGCCACCCCGACTTCACGCGGTGATCATGAGGTTGGCGGCGAAGATGATCTCCCTCGCTCCCGCCAACCTCATGATCAGAGGCGCGAGCCGTCCGGGCCGAGCTGCTGGGGCGCCCCTGACCGTCCTGCCCCGCGTTGGCGCCGTGCCCGCCGTGGCGCTGTGAACGGCTCGATCAAGAAGATTTCGTCGAGATTCGGCGCCGGATCGGGCGCAAACCTCTTGATCACCCCGATCGGGGTGGGCTGGCGGGGTCGCGGCGGCCGCCGGGTGGCGCAGGCGGGTGGGCAGGGCAGGGCAGGGCAGGGCAAGGGCGGGGCAGGGCAGGGCAGGGCAAGGGCGGGGCAGGGGTGGGTCAGAGGCCGGAGAGGCGTTGGCCGGCCCGGACCACGGCCATCGCGTGGCGTTCGCCGGGCCGGCGGCCCAGGCGTTCGATGGGGCCGGAGATGCTGATCGCGGCGATGACCCGACCGGTGCGGTCGCGGATCGGCGCCGAGACGCTCGCCACACCGGCCTCCCGCTCGGCGACGCTCTGCGCCCAGCCCCGGCGGCGTACCTCGGCGAGGGTGCGGCCGGTGAACTTCGACCGGGGCAGCAGCGGCATCACGGCCTCGGGCGGCTCCCAGGCGAGCAGGATCTGCGCCGCGGAGCCCGCCGTCATCGGCAGCACCGAGCCCACCGGCACGGTGTCCCGCAGGCCGCTGGCCCGCTCCGCGGCGGCGACGCAGATGCGTTCGTCGGCGCGGCGTAGGTAGAGCTGGGCGCTTTCGCCCGTCGCGTCCCGCAGCGCCGCCAGCAGCGGCTCCGCCGCGGTCAGGAGCACGTCCGGCGCGGCGTTGGCGAGCTCACCCAGGCGCGGGCCGGGACGCCAGCGCCCCTGGGTGTCCCGGACCAGCATCCGGTGGATCTCCAGCGCCTGCGCCAGCCGGTGCGCGGTGGCCCGGGGCAGCTTGGTGCGTTCAACGAGTTCGGCCAGGCTGGCGCCGTCGACGCAGGCGGCCAGGATGACCACCGCCTTGTCGAGAACGCCGACACCGCTCATACTGTGTCCCACAAGCCGAAACTTACCTCCCAGAATTTAGGATGTCCAGATGGTGGGAGTCACTACTACCGAGTTGAGGACCCTGGCCGAGAAGGTCTGGGACGCGCACGTCGTACGGTCTGCCGAGGGCGAGCCCGATCTGCTCTTCATCGACCTGCACCTGCTGCACGAGGTGACGAGCCCGCAGGCCTTCGACGGGCTGCGCCTCGCCGGGCGCCGCGTACGCCGCACCGACCTCACGCTCGCGACGGAGGACCACAACACCCCGACGGGATACGCCGACCCGTCGTTCCAGCAGCGGCGCGGCGACCTGCTCACCATCGCCGACCCGACCTCGCGTACGCAGATCGAGACCCTGCGCCGCAACTGCGCCGAGTTCGGCGTGCGGCTGCACCCGCTGGGCGACGAGAACCAGGGCATCGTGCACGTCATCGGTCCGCAGCTCGGCGTCACCCAGCCGGGCATGACCATCGTCTGCGGCGACTCGCACACGGCCACCCACGGCGCGTTCGGCGCGCTCGCGTTCGGCATCGGCACGAGTGAGGTCGAGCACGTGCTGGCCACCCAGACCCTGCCGCAGAGCCGGCCGAAGACGATGGCGGTGAACGTCACGGGACAGCTCGCCCCCGGGGTGACCGCGAAGGACCTGGTGCTCGCGCTGATCACCCAGGTCGGCACGGGCGGCGGCCGCGGGCACGTCGTCGAGTACCGCGGCGAGGCGATCCGGTCGCTGTCCATGGAGGGGCGGATGACCATCGCCAACATGTCCATCGAGTGGGGCGCCAAGGCCGGCATGATCGCGCCGGACGAGACCACCTTCGCGTACCTGAAGGGGCGGCCGAACGCGCCGAAGGGCGCCGACTGGGACGCGGCCCTCGCCTGGTGGCGGACCCTGCCCACGGACGAGGGTGCGACCTTCGACGCCGAGGTGACCCTGGACGCCGGCGCGGTCACCCCGTTCGTCACCTGGGGCACCAACCCGGGGCAGGGCGCGCCGCTGGGCGCGGTGGTGCCGACGCCGGAGGAGTTCGTCACCGACGCCGAGCGGACCGCCGCCCGGCGCGCGCTGGAGTACATGGACCTGCGCCCCGGCACCCCGCTGCGGGACCTCGCGGTCGACGTGGTCTTCGTCGGCTCCTGCACCAACGGGCGGTTGGAGGACCTCCGGGCCGCCGCGGACGTGCTGCGCGGGCACCGGGTCGCCGACGGGGTGCGGATGCTGGTCGTGCCGGGCTCCGCCGCCGTGCGTGAGGCGGCCGAGGCGGAGGGGCTGGACAAGGTCTTCACCGGCGCCGGCGCCGAGTGGCGCTTCGCCGGCTGCTCGATGTGCCTGGGAATGAACCCGGACACGCTCTCGCCGGGTCAGCGCTCCGCCTCCACCTCCAACCGCAACTTCGAGGGCCGCCAGGGCCGGGGCGGACGCACCCACCTGGTCTCCCCGCCGGTCGCCGCCGCCACCGCCGTGGCGGGCCGGCTGGCCGCTCCCGCCGACCTGTAGAAGGGCACCCAGATGGAGAGGTTCACCACCCACACGGGCACCGCCGTGCCGCTGCGGCGCTCCAATGTGGACACCGATCAGATCATCCCGGCCGTGTACCTCAAGCGGGTGACCCGGACCGGTTTCGCGGACGGCTTGTTCAGCGCCTGGCGCGAGGACCCGGAATTCGTGCTCAACGATCCCGTCCATTCCGGTGCGTCGATTCTTGTGGCGGGTCCGGAGTTCGGCACCGGCTCCTCCCGGGAGCACGCCGTCTGGGCCCTGCGCGACTGGGGCTTCCGTGCCGTGATCTCGCCCCGCTTCGGTGACATCTTCCGCGGCAACGCCCTCAAGGAGGGTCTGCTCCCGGTCGAGCTGGAATTGAAGGCGGTCGAGGAGATCTGGGACCTCGTCGAGGCCGACCCGAACACCCCGGTCACCGTCGACCTGACCGCCCGCGAGGTGCGGGTCGGTGAGGCCACCTGGTCGTTCCCGATGGACGACTTCAGCCGCTGGCGGCTGCTGGAGGGCTTGGACGACATTGGACTCACCCTCCGCCACGAGGCGGAGATCAGTACCTACGAGACCACCCGACCGCCGTTCCTGCCCTCGGTCGCATAGCCGGACGCCCGATCCCACAGCGGTTTCCGCCCCCGTCGGTCTCACCGGCGGGGGCGAATCCGTTACGACACAAGGGCTTTTTTCCACCGAATGTTTGTGTCCCGGCAGCACAGGGCATACCGTGCGCGCAGAATGGCTCGCGTCGAGTCAGTTGCACAATCGGGAGGAAGTCGTGAACAAGGCCGAGCTCATCGAGGCGCTCGCCGTTCGCCTGGGGGACCGGAAGACGGCGACGGCCGCGCTCGACGCGGTCCTCGCTGAGGTCCAGGCGGCGGTCACCAAGGGCGAGAAGGTGGCGATCACCGGATTCGGAGCGTTCGAAAAGCGCGTCCGGGGCGCCCGAACAGCGCGCAACCCGCGGACCGGGGAGGCGGTGAAGGTCAAGAAGACATCCGTCCCGACCTTCCGGCCCGGCGCCGGATTCAAGGAAATGGTGGCCAGCGGCAAGGTGCCGAAGGCCACGGCGGCGGCGAAGAAGACCACGGCCGCCGCGGCCAAGACCACGGCGGCCGCCAAGACCACCGCGGCCGCCAAGACGACCGGGGCCAAGGCCACCGGCGCGAAGGCGACCGGGGCGAAGGCGGCCGGGGCCAAGGCGACGGGGGCGAAGGCGGCCGGGGCCAAGGCGACGGGGGCGAAGGCCACCACGGCGGCCAAGAAGGCACCCGCGGCGAAGGCGGCCAAGACCACCGCGGCGAAGAAGACCGCGACCGCCAAGGCCGCCCCGGCGAAGAAGACCGCCGCGGCGACGAAGGCCCCGGCGACGAAGACCACGGCGGCGAAGGCCACGGCGGCGAAGAAGACCGCCGCGACGGCGAGCAAGAGCGCGGCGGCGAAGAAGGCGCCGGCGAAGAAGAGCACGGCCAAGAAGGCCGCGACCAAACGCTGAGTCGAGCGGTACGGCGAAGGGCGTCCACCGACGGTGGGCGCCCTTCCTCGTGTCCGCCCCCGACCGTTGACCGCGACCGTGCCCCGCCCGCAGAATCGCCGCACCCCTTCCGGTCGGCGAAAGGCAGCCCCCCGTGCGCTACCGCCACCTCACCACCGTCACCCTCGCCCTCGGCGTCGTGCTCCTGGTCGACGTGCTGCGTGTCTTCCTGCCGGCGGTCATCACCATCTTCGGGCAGGCCGCCTCGACCCCCGCCGAACTGCTCGGAGCGTTCGCGTTCGGCTGGTTCCTGCTCGCACTGGCCGCGCCCGCGCTGGTCCGTCGGGTCGGCGCCCGCCCCGTCACGCTCGTCGCCGCCGTGCTGCTCGCCGGCGCGCGCCTCGTCGTCAACGGCCAGCCCGGCGGGCGGACCCAGCTCTGGCTCGCCACGGCCGGGTTGCTCGCCGGGCTGGTCTGGCTCGCCGGTACCGCTGCCACCACCGACCGCCCCGTACCGGGGCTGGCGCTCGGGTTGACGGTGGGCGCCGTCGTGCACACCGCGCTGGACACGTACCGCTCGGCGTTCTTCGGGGACTGGCCGGCGTGGCTCGCGGCCGTCGCCGTGGCGGGGCTCTTCCTGGCGGGCCAGTTCCTGGCGGGGCGGGCACGGCCCGCACCACCGGCCGCGACGGGCGGCGTACGGAGCTGGCTGCTGGTCGGGCCGGCGCTGCTGCTCGCCGGCATGGTGGCGCTCTCCCCGGCGGTCGCCCGGACGGCGACGTCGTACCAGTTCGGGCTGCTGCGCTCGGATCCCGCCGACGACGTGGGGGTGGCCACGGTCCCGCTGTTCGGCCCCGCCCCGCTCGCCGTGGCGGTCGGCGCCTTCCTGTTCGCGGCGTTGGCGTCGCCGCGCCCGGGGGGCCGGCGGTGGCTCGGGCCGGTGGCGCTGGTCGGTGGGGCCGTCCTCGTCGCCCTCGAACGCGGGGAGCTGCTGCTGCCGGCCGTCCTGCTCACCGCCGTCGGCCTCGGCGCGTGCCTGGCCTCGGCCGGCGCGGCCGACGGACGAGGCGGGGGCGACGCCGACGACTCGGCGGGGCCGGCGGCGGACCGCGCCGACGACGCGGCGGCGCCGGCCAAGTCGGGGGC
>NZ_JBAKHL010000127.1:0-7793 GCF_036902715.1 Micromonospora sp. CPCC 205546 | reverse complement strand
TGGCCTTCAACCACACCCTCACCCGCGCCGCGCTACGCGCCACCGAGGCCGGCTCCTACGACGTCGTCCACGCCCACGACTGGCTCGTCGCGCACACCGCGATGACCCTGCGCGAGCACCTGGACATCCCGCTGGTCAGCACCATCCACGCCACCGAGGCCGGCCGGCACCAGGGCTGGCTGCCGGAGGAGATGAACCGCACCATCCACGGCGTCGAGCACTGGCTGGCCGGCGAGTCGGGTCGCGTGATCGTCTGCTCCGGCTACATGCGCGACGAGGTGACCGGGCTGTTCGGCGTGCCGGCGGGCCGGGTCGACGTGGTGCCCAACGGCGTGGAGGCGCACCGCTGGCGTGTCCCGGCCGCCGCGGTGGCCAAGGCCCGCGCCCGGTTCGCCGGGGACGGGCCGCTGGTCACCTTCGCGGGCCGGCTGGTCTACGAGAAGGGCGTGCAACACCTGATCGCCGGGCTGCCCCGGCTGCGGGAGCGGCACCCCGGGCTGCGCGCGGTCATCGTCGGCGACGGGCCGTACCGCGGTGAACTGGAGGCCGAGGTGCACCGCCTCGGCCTCGGTGGGACGGTCAGCCTCCCGGGTTTCCTGGGCGGCACCGACCTGCCCGCCGTGATGGCCGCGTCGGACTGCTTCGCCGTGCCGAGCATCTACGAGCCGTTCGGCATGGTGGCCCTGGAGGGCGCCGCCGCCGGCGCGCCCCTGGCCGTCGCCGCGACCGGCGGGCTCGCCGAGATCGTCGAGCCCGGGGTCACCGGGATGACCTTCCGGCCGCACGACCCGGACGGGCTGACCGACGCCGTCGACGCGCTGCTGTCGGACCGGGACCGGGCCCGCCAGCTCGCCCGCCGGGCCCGTGTCATGGTGCACGAGCGGTACGGCTGGTCGGCCATCGCCCAGCGCACGGCGGCCGCCTACGCGGCGGCGATCAACACCTCGCCCGCGTTCGCCGCCGAACGGGTCACCCGTGGTCGCGCCGTGCCGTCCGTCGCCGAGGGCAACCTGCTGGCCGCCGCCGGACTGCGCTGACGGCGACCGCGGTTCGCTCCGGGCCCGCAGCCGGTGCCGGCCACCCGCCGGCCACGCCACGACCCAGCCGGCCAACCCTGTCCGGGTCGGCCGCCTGCTTCGTCGTACGGGCGGAACTCAGCGCTCGGAGAACGGGGCGTACGTCCGCTCGGAGGCGCCGGTGTAGATCTGCCGCGGGCGGCCGATCTTGGTCTCCGGGTCGTTGATCATCTCGCGCCACTGCGCGATCCAGCCGGGCAGCCGACCCAGCGCGAAGAGCACCGTGAACATCTTGGTCGGGAAGCCCATGGCCTTGTAGATCAGCCCGGTGTAGAAGTCCACGTTCGGGTAGAGCTTGCGGGAGACGAAGAAGTCGTCGGCGAGGGCGATCTCCTCCAACTGCACGGCGAGGTCCAGCAGCGGGTCCGGCTTCGCCATCCGGCCGAGCACGTCCTGCGCCGCCTTCTTCACGATCGCCGCGCGCGGGTCGTAGTTCTTGTAGACCCGGTGCCCGAAGCCCATCAGCTTCACGCCGTCCTGCTTGTCCTTGACCTTGCGGACGAAGGACGCGACGTCGCCGCCGTCGGCCTGGATCTTCTCCAGCATCTCCAGCACGGCCTGGTTGGCGCCGCCGTGCAGCGGGCCGAAGAGCGCGTTCACGCCCGCCGAGACCGAGGCGAAGAGGTTGGCGTTGCTGGAGCCGACCAGCCGCACGGTCGACGTGGAGCAGTTCTGCTCGTGGTCGGCGTGCAGGATGAACAGCATGTCCAGCACCTTGGCCATCACCGGGTCGACCTCGTACGGCTCCGCCGGCACGCCGAAGGTCATCCGCAGGAGGTTCTCCACGTAGCCCAGCGAGTTGTCCGGGTAGAGCAGCGGCTGGCCGATCGACTTCTTGTAGGCGTACGAGGCGATGGTGGGCACCTTCGCCATCAGCCGCACCGTGGACATCTCCACGTGCCGGGAGTCGAACGGGTCCAGGCTGTCCTGGTAGAAGGTGGAGATGGCGCTGACGGCCGAGGAGAGCACGGCCATCGGGTGCGCGTCGCGCGGGAAGCCGTCGAAGAAGCGGCGCATCTCCTCGTGCAGCAGGGAGTGCCGGCGGATGCGCTCGGTGAACTCGGTCAGCTGCTGCTGGGTCGGCAGCTCACCGTAGATCAGCAGGTAGGAGACCTCCAGGAAGGAGGACTTCTCCGCGAGCTGCTCGATCGGGTAACCGCGGTAACGCAGGATGCCCGCGTCACCGTCGATGTAGGTGATGGCGGACGAGCAGGCCGCGGTGTTGACGAAACCGGGGTCGTACGTCGTCATCCCGGTTTCCTTCAGCAGCTTGCCCACCCCGATGCCGGCGGGGCCCTCGACCGCGGATTGCACCGGCATCGAAAGCTGCCCACCGGGGTGATCGAGCTTGACTTCCGTCATGTTTCCCTCGCTTCGCCGGCAGATCTGCGTTGAATTGCCTTCGCTTTTACCGTAATCACGGTCGAGGTGATACCGCCCGCCGTGGTTCGACGGTGAGGCATGCGTCACCCGTTTCCCGGCCTGCGGGCCGGGAAACCCGCGCAATCCGGACGCGCCGGCACGACGACGCCTGGGAACGCTACCGCCCACCCCGCTGCCCACCCCCTGCCCGCCCAGCCCCTCGCCCTCGCCCTCGCCCTCGCCCTCGCCCTCGCCCTCGCCCTCGCCCTCGCCCGGTGATCATGAGGCTTGCGTCACGGGTAAGCGCGTTCCTGGACGCAAACCTCATGATCGACGGCACGGGGCGGGCGAGGAGGCGGAGGCCGGGGCCAGGAGGGCCGGGGCCAGGAGGGCCGGGGCCAGGAGGGCCGGGGCCAGGAGGGCCGGGGCCAGGAGGGCCGGGGCCAGGAGGGCCGGGGCCAGGAGGGCCGGGGCCAGGAGGGCCGGGGCCAGGAGGGCCGGGGCCAGGAGGGCCGGGTCGGGAGAGGGTCAGGCGGGGGTGAGGCGGAGGAGGGTGCCGTCGGCGGCGACGCGGTAGACGGTGAGGCGGTTGGCGCCGGCGTGGAAGAGCCTGTCGTCGGCGAGCAGGGCGGCGAACCGGCGCCCGCCGGCGTCGCGGGGCACCACCGGGACGACCGCGCCGATCCGGCCGTTGACGGCGATCGCCAGCGACGTGCCGTCGGGCACCTCGTCCGGCAGGTCGCCCCAGACGGCGGCCGGCAGCCGCCCGGCGTCCGGGTCCACCGCGTCGAACACGGCCAGGTCGGCGACGCGGACCGTGCCGCCGGCCGGGCGGTCGCCGACGGCGGTGCCGACCAGCGGGTGGGGCGCGGGCGGCGCGATCGGGGCCGGCACGCCGCCCGTGATGGGGGTCGGCTGGCCGGGGCGGTCGTAGAAGACCTTGCCCGCCTCGGCGCGCGGGGCCTGCCGGGCGGACCGGCCGTCGACGGGCCACGGGAGCCGGACGGCGGCCTCGTCGGCGACGGTGGGCAGCAGGTCGACGTGCTGCCAGTTGCGGTCGTCGATCCGCCCGACGCGCTGGCCGGGGGCCTTGACGAACGTCGGCACCCAGGCGACCTCGCCGGCGGCGGCCCGGATGGCGCCCATGCCCCGGCCCTGGGCGCCGGGGGTGAAGCTGACGCCGTGGTCGGCGGTGACCACCAGCAGGGCCTGGTCGTAGAGGCCGCTGGAGCGCAGCGTACGCAGCGTCTCGCCGATCAGCCGGTCGGTGTAGCCGAGCTGCGCGAGGTGCCGCCGGCGGGCCAGTTCCGCCCAGCCGTCGCCGTCGTTCGGCAGGTCCTGCGGGGCGTCGTAGCGCGCCCCCGACGGCAGGTACGCCCACGGCGAGTGCGGCATCAGCAGGTGCAGGAAGTGCAGGGTGGGCCGGGACGCCGGCCGCAGCCCGGCGAGGAAGCTGGTGAACCGGGCCGGCTGGTTGTCGTCGAGGCTGTCCCAGCGGAACTTCGGGTCCGCCGGCACCGGCTCGGCGGCGTCGATGCCCGCCTCCGCGCGGGTCTGCTCGCGGTACGAGTCCTCCGGGTCGACGCGGCTGTCCACCGGGGCGGTGACCTGGCGCAGCAGCCCGCCCGCCTGACGGATCAGCACGCCCATCCCCTGCTCGGGACCGACCGGCTGCTCGCAGCGGCTGGGCGGGCAGAGCCGGGTGATGCTCTCCTCGGCGCGCACGTCGTACAGGCCGCCGAGTGCGGTGAAGAGGTTGTCCGGGTATTGCGAGTAGTGCGGCGGCGCCGCCCGCTGCGGGTACCGGCCGGTGAGCATCGCCGGCAACGCGTAGGGCGTCCAGCCGCTGACGCCGGTGGCGTTGCGGTACCAGGTGGAGCCTTCGGCCAGCTCGGCGAAGTGCGGGAACCGCGAGGCGTCGATCCGCCCGTGCGGCCCGAGCAGGGACACCAGGGGCAGCTCGTCGAGGACCAGCACGACCACCGGCGGATGGTTGCCGGGGCGGGCCACCCCGGCGGCGCCGCCCTCGCCCCGGGGCAGCACCACGATCGAGGTGGGCGAGGCGAACACGAACAGCCCCACGAAGAGCAGCGGTCCGGCCGCCGCCAGCCGCAGCGCCCGCCCCGGCGCACGCCACCGCCGGTGCGCGGCGGCCCCGGCGGCCCCGGCCAGCGCGGCGAGCAGCAGCAGCGGTACGCCCCGCAGTGGCGTGCCGTGCCGGCCGACCTGCACGGCCAGCGCGGCGAGCAACAGGCCGACCAGCAGGGTGTGCGTCGCCGAGCGGGCGATGCGCCCGGCCAGCCGGGACAGCGCGCCGAGCAGCGCGACGGCGGCGGTGGGCACGAGCGCGACCAGAGCCACCAGCAGCAGGATCTCCCCGCGGTCCGCCCGGTGGAACAGGAAGAAGTCGGGACTGCGCCCGAGGACGTCCAGCAGCGGGTGGGTCACCACGAGCCCGACCAGCCCCGCCACCTCGGCCAGCCGGCCCAGCTCCGTACGCCAGCCGCCCCACCGGCCGCCCGACGGTCCGGCGCCCGGCACGGGCGCCGGCTCAGCCACCCACGACCGCCGCGTAGAGCGTGCGGGTGCCCGAGGGCAGGTCGAGCCGCCGCGTGATCCGGCAGCGCAAGGCGAGCAGCCGCTCGAACTCGGCCGGCCGGTAGTCCGGGAAGAGCCCCTCGGGCTTGTTGGCCAGCAGCCGCCGGGCCATCGGGTCCTCGGGGTGGACGAACTCCACCACCACCCGGGCGCCGGGGGCGGCGAGCCCCACGAGCCAGTCCAGCACCTCGGGCAGCGGCACGTTGCGCCCGATCGCCAGGTGGTGCACGACGGCCAGGGCGAGGACGGCGTCCGCCTCAGCCCGGTCGGCGAAGGAGGCCCGCTCGACGCCGCGCCACCCGCCGCCGGGCGACGGATCGGCCAGATCCATCACCAGGGGCAGGATCCGCCGCTCGCCCTCGGCGCGCAGCGCGCGGTAGAGCCCGTCCAGCACGCCCGGGTCCTGCTCGACCGCGACGACGTAGTCGGCGTGCCGGGCGGCGAGGCGGGCGTACCGGCCGTCGTTGGCGCCGAGGTCCAGCGCCAGGCGGGGCCGCGGCCCATCGGCCAGCGCCTCGGTCACGAAGCGTTCCTTCGCGGCCCGGTCGTCGGCGGTGTACGCGCAGGTGCGCTGATAGTCGACCCAGTGGCTAACCACCGGGCGGGGCTCCAGGCGCCGCACGAGTTTCTCGATGCCGCGTACGGTGGCCAGCGCCAGCTCCCGGGAGTAACCGGCCGCCCGCAGCTGGGACCGCACGTCGGCGGTGCTGGCGCGGGCGTTGCGCCGCTGCATCGCGTCGTGCAGGTGCACGTGGGTGGGCACCCCGGGCAGCAGCCGCCGGAGGCCGCCGAACAGCCGGCGCATCTGGTCGGGCTCGATGCCGTCGACGCGGGCGCGCAGCCAGGGCTGGAAGTCCAGCCCGAGGTGGGCGCCGAGCAGCAGCGGGTAGAGCAGCGTCTGGCAGAACTGCCGGTAGCCGGCCCAGGGCTCGCCGTCGCGGGCGGGAGCGAACGAGCCGACGTCGATGAACACCGGTTCGGCGCCCCGCCACTGCAGGTTGTAGGCCGAGCCGTCCTTCGTGGTGAACCCGGCCGGCAGCGCCGCCCGCAGGATCTCCAGGTGCAGCAGCGCCGCGTCGCGCAGCATCGTGAAGGACCACTCGTACGGGTGGGAGACGAACGGGATGCGCTCGTGGCGCAGGACGGCGGCCCACCCGCCGGCCGACGGCACGGACGGCGACTCGACCGCCTCGGTGCCGCACACCTTGCCGGCGGCTAGCAGCGGCGGGAAGAACTCGCTGGCGGCCAGTGCCCGCCACTGGCCGGCGGCCTGCTCGTCCAGCCCGCGCAGCACGTCGCCGTCGAGGTGGAAGACCCGGTTGGCGGGGTCGCGGAAGGAGCCTGGCTCGGCGCGCAGACCGGTGCGGGAGGTCGCCATCGGCCGGGGTCAGCGCTGGTCGGTGGGCTGGCGCCGGAACCGGTCGACCAGTCGCCGCCAGTAGAGCTTGGCCGCCACCGCGGCGCCGGCCACCCCGCCGACCACCGCCTGCACGATCAGGCTGCCGGACCCCGCGTCCAGGTAGGCCAGGTGTTCCACCGACCGCTCCTTTCCCTCGCGTCTCCAGATCGGCGTACGGGGCAGGGATCCCCGGGGGGATTTGCCCGGAAAGCCGGACTTGTCTGACACGCTACGCCGATCGTCCCGGTCGTGAAGGGCACACCCGGCACTCCGTCCGGTTGTCCGTTTCGTTCAAGACGCCCGCCGGCGGCCTTCCTACGGTGGAGCCATGGCACCGACACTCGATCTCATCGGCATGGTCAGCAGCGACCTGCCCCGTTCCCTCGCCTTCTACCGGAGACTCGGCCTCGACATCCCGGCCGACGCCGAAGCCGACCCGCACGTGGAGATCACCCTGCCCGGCGGCCTGCGGCTGGCCTGGGACACCGCCGACACCGTCCGCTCCTTCGACCCCGGCTGGCGGCCGGGCGGCGGGGGCGGGGGCGGGGCCGGCCTCGCCTTCCTTTGCGCCGACCCGGCCGAGGTCGACCGGCTCTACGCGGAGCTGGTGGCGGAGGGCCACGAGGGTCACCTGCCCCCGTGGGACGCCTTCTGGGGCCAGCGGTACGCGGTGGTGCGCGACCCGGACGGCAACGGCGTCGACCTCTTCGCCCCGCTCCCCGGGTAGCTGGAGGAAGGGACCCTCGTGGTCTGGTCAGGCGATGAACCGCACCTCCGGGAAGGCCCGGTTCGGGCCGGTGAGCAGGCGATGCGGCTGGCGATCCCGGCCCGTACGCGCCGGTCGGTGGTCAGGACGAGAGCGGTGGCGGTGGCGCCCTTCGACCAGCCGAACATACCGATACGACGCAGGTCGAGCGCGGCGCCCAGGCCGGCCGGCAGCGGGCGGCACCCGGCGTCGCGATTGCGGCCGGCGGCCAGGTCCTCGATGCGGTCGATGACGAACCGGGCGTCGCCCGGCGTCCGGAACGGGTTCAGGAACAACCCGCTCAGCGGGACAGCAGGGTCATCGGCGGCACGCCGGCCAGGTCGCGTACGTCCCGGGTCAGGTGGGCCTGGTCGGCGTAGCCGCAGCGGACCGCCACCTCGGCCAGCGGGACGCCGGCGCGGGCCAGGGCCAGCGCGCGCCCCATCCGCAGGATCCGGGCCAGGGTCTTCGGGCCGTACCCGAACAGGTGCCGACACCGGCGGTGCAGGGCGCGCGGGTCGAGGCCGGCCCCGGCGGCGGTCGCGGCCACGGCGGCGCCGGCGGCCAGCGCGGCGGCGACCCGGGCGCCGAGCGGATCGGGTCAAGTCGGAGG